>MAXR01000023.1 GCA_001751155.1 Desulfuromonadales bacterium C00003068
GTGCCACAGGATGAGCCCAAACCTGCGCGGATCGTGAAAACGGAGACAACCGCCATTGTTAAATAAAAAATCAACATGATCATGTTTTTTGGGTGGTTCATACTGTTTGAGCCAGCGTAGCGTTCCTGACATACCAAGATGAATTAGGACCGTACCACTCTCGATCGTCAATAATAAATATTTTGCTCGTCGCTCAAAATGAATAACTTTATGTTGAGCGAGAAGTTCGGGAAGTTGGCTAGGGACAGGGTAGCGTAACTTACCCTGATAAACATGAACAGTCTGGACAGACTGCCCAACAAGAAGATCTTGTAATCCATTTTTTACTGTTTCAACTTCGGGTAGTTCAGGCATCTCAATGCATCCTAAAAACAGATTCCACCCTGCTCAACATGGTCCATCGTAATCTGCTCATGCGAATCGTTAAATTCTGAGCAAGGTAACTTATGACTCTGCACATAAAGCCAAGAACCATCAATGGCTTGAAATTCTGACAATTCAAAATACTCGTCATGGTTTCCTTGATAGGAGATTTTGAGATAAAACAAAACTCGTGCCCTCTGGTCTTCAACCTCTTCACTCAAAATCTTGCAGGCTTCAATACTGTAGTCACTGTCAAGAGTTGACAGACCATGCTTGATGTATTCATCCCTGTTCGGAAATTGAATTCTAAAATTTGAATCGGGGTGAAAGGTGTCAAATATAAAGCCAAAATTGTTTTTCATAAAGGCCTCGACACGTGCTTCAACGAGTTTAGCTGGAGATAGATTTTTATGTGTCGCTTGAATAATAAGATTCAAACAACATTTTTTATATTTTTTGCCACTGCCGCAGCTACATAGATCATTGCGTCCAAGTTGCTTCATCAAGTGTTCTTTCTATTTATTGAGTCGCGGGTCGAGGGCGTCACGCACCCCTTCCCCAAGTAAATTATAGCCTAAGACCGTAATCAATATAGCCAGACCAGGAAAAACAGAGAGCCACCAGGCTGTACCAAGTGTTTGTTTGCCAGCAATCAGCATGTTCCCCCATGAAGGGGTTGGTGGCTGCACGCCAATGCCAAGGAATGATAATGCGCTCTCGGTTAAGATCGCTCCCGCAATACCTAGAGCGGCGGACACGAGTACCGGTGAGAGAGCATTGGGTAAAATATGTCGTAAAATGATCCGAGCATCGCTTGCACCGAGTGAACGGATCGCCAAAACAAATTCTCGTTCACGTAATGATAAAAACTCAGCTCGCACCAATCGTGCAACGCCCATCCATCCAGTAAGACCAATAATGATCATAATATTCCAAATAGATGGTTCTAAAAAAGCAATGACAGCGAGAATCAAAAAGAATGATGGAAAGCAGAGCATGATATCGACAAATCTCATAACGACAATGTCAACCCAACCACCATAATAGCCAGCAATCGCACCCAAAACAATCCCCACAGCGGTTGCAATCCCTACGGCAACAAAACCGACCAGCAAGGAGATCCTTGCGCCATAGGCGATGCGTGAGAATACATCTCTGCCAAGATCGTCAGTACCAAGCCATGAAGCAACACTTGGTGGTTCAAGTTGGCGTGAAATATCGACAAAACCAGGATCCGGTGCAATGATGGGTGCCATGATAGCTAACACAAACATCAGACACACCATCAAACCGCCAGCGAGGGCCATTTTGTTATGTAAAATTCGGTGCCAAAAGTCTGTGCGAGCCATACATCAATCCCTGTGCTAATTGTTTTGTTCGAGTAACTGAGTTAAGAGCGTATGGCCAAGGTCACACTTAATCCCTGTACTTTTTGCGTCTTTTTCGCAATAGCCAAGACCTTGAGTCATTGTTGTGTTGGTCTCTGCGAGGTTATTTGCTGTGCACAAAATATAAGGTACAGGATCTTTTGTGTGGGTACGCAACGCAACAGGTGTTGGATGGTCGGGAAGAACCAGCATTCGCCAATCACCGAGTTGATCGATTGACTTTAGAATGGTTCCGACAACTTCATCATCAAAACGCTCAATTGCAGTGATCTTTTCTTTTAAGTCACCAAGATGTCCTGCTTCATCGGGAGCTTCAACGTGGACATAAACAAAATCATGATCTTTTAGTGTTTCAATGGCAGCATTAGCTTTGCCAACATAGTTTGTATCAAGGTACCCGGTGGCACCAGGAACATCAATAATATCAAGTCCAGCGTAAATACCGATCCCTTTGATGAGGTCGACAGCTGAAATAACGGCACCTGTTAATCCAAATTTATCTTTGTATGTTTCCATTTGCGGTGCACGGCCGTGGCCCCACAACCAAATTGAATTGGCTAAGGCTTTTCCCTCCGTACGCCGTTGAACATTTACCGGATGATTACTAAGTAGCATTTGCGCCGAGTTGATCAAGTCTGCCAGCACTTCAGCACCCTCACCTTTGGGTAAATACTCTTCAATGCTTTGATCGATAATGTCATGCGGAGGGGTAAATGACATGGTATCTTTGCCGTTACGCCAAACTAAAAGATGGCGATAAGATACTCCGGCATGAAATTCAAAATTATCGTCCCCTAGTTCTTGCTGCAGGGTTTCAATAATACGCGTTCCCTCTTCGGTACTGATATGCCCAGCAGAGAAATCAGACATATATAACTTGCCATAATTATAGACAATATCGACAAGATTCAGTCTAAACGCAACATCGTTTGGCCCAAGATTAACCCCCATGCTGGCGGCTTCCAAGGGTGATCGTCCCGTATAACAACGTGATGTGTCATAGCCAAAAACGGTGAGATTTGCTACGTCGCTGCCAGGATGGAATCCCTCAGGAACGGTTTCAACTAACCCTAGCTGTCCATGAACAGCTAAACGATCCATGTTTGGAGTTTTAGCGTAATCTAGGGGAGTTTTACCTTCAAGCTCTTCAAGTGGTTCGTCAGCCATCCCGTCACCAAGTAGTACCAAATACTTCATAAATTCCTCATTGAAAAAACAATACAGCCCTCAAGTTAACGACGAGGGTGAAATTGTTTGTGGATTTTTTTAATATGTTCACATGATACATGGGTATAAATTTGCGTGGTGGTAATATCTACATGACCCAACAGTGTTTGTACAACGCGTAAATCAGCACCATTCTCCAGTAGATGGGTTGCAAATGAGTGTCGTAATGTATGTGGGGTGACCTTTTTGGTGATTCCCGCCTGAATTGCACGACGTTTTATCATCTTCCAGAACCCTTGACGTGTCAAGCCATTGCCTGAACGGTTTAAGAAAACATAACCACTATCCTCTTTTTTTACCGTTTTAGGCTGGCCAAGTATCGGCCTGACCTGCTCCATATAAAAGATCAGACATTCAATCGCTACTTCACCGACAGGTACAATGCGTTGCTTACTTCCCTTACCAAAAGTGCGCAAATAACCACTGGTTAAATGCAGATCAGCATGACGTAAACTAATAAGTTCCGAGACACGTAAGCCCGTAGCATAAAGCAATTCTAGCATGGCTTTATCACGTCTTGTTAATGGTTGTCCATCATCGAATAGATCTAAAAGTGTATCTACCTCTTCGACACTTAATGTGTCAGGTAAGGTTTTTAAGATTTTCGGAGTTTCAATATGGCTTAAAGGGTTGTGATTGACAATCCCTTCATTGATCGAAAACTTATGAAATCCACGCAAGGAGGATAAAACTCGCGCTCGACTTCTAACTCCTACACCTTGATTTTTTAATTGGCTAAAAAATGCAATAACGTGTCGCTCAGTGATCCGTTCAAATGTTGAAATTGATTGATTACTTAAAAAATCGAGATACTGAAAAAGATCACGCGCGTATGATTCTAAAGTATTGGCAGCAAAACCTCGTTCAATCGTTAGATAGTTGAGGAATAGATCGCTGGTATTCTCAAGTTGATTACTCACTGAGCTCTTCCAATATGGTTCGTTTTAGTTCTTCACACTTTTCATTGTCCACCAGTTTATGACCAAAAATATCTTGCACATAAAAGGTATCCCCAGCGCGATCGCCTTTTGTCGTAATTTTCGAAACACCAATATAAAGACCAAAGTTTTTAAAGCTATTCGTCATTTGATACAATAAGCCAACTTTGTCTTTCGTGGTAATATCGATAACGGTATATTCATTTGAAACATCATTATCAATGTCGACACGAGGTGCGCTAGTTGGTACATTATGCGAAAGATCAAGCAGTGACCGTTCACTCTTGTTGACCAAGTCTTCGACAAATTCTCGTCCTTCAAGAACTGCGTTGAGATTATCCTCAATGGTCTTCCATTTTCTTTCATCGTCGTAGATGTTCCCATCAACTCCAACCTGTAAAATATCTATAGCAATACCATTTTTTTGCGTAAATATTTGCGCACCGAGGATATTCACCTTATTCGATGCCATCACTCCAGAAATTTTAGTGAACAAACCCGGGATATCAACCGTAGAGATGATCACTTCGGTAAAACATTTTTCGTGATTATGAACCACCTTCATGGCTAAAGGAGCTTCTTTACGGTCAAGAATCACTTTAATATGTACCGCAATCTCAACGGACCAATACGACATAAGGTAGCGGGTGGAAAAATTGCGTAAACACTCACGAATATCCTTTAGTTGATATTCATCACTGAGAAGTTTCACCACTTTGCGCTTTCGGAGGCGAATTTTATCGGAAGATTTATCAGCGATAAAATTACCCTTTTCGAGAACGATGTAACTTTTTTCATACAACTCTTCTAGTAAAAAACCCTTCCATTCTGACCAAACATCGGGACCAACCGATTTGATGTCGCTAAAGGTCAACAAATAGAGCATTTTGAGGTTTTCACTACTCGCCATCTTCTGTGAAAATTTCGAGATCAAATGGGGATCATTGAGGTCACGCCGCTGTGAAGTGTGGGCCATTTGCAGATGGTTTAAAACAAGGAATTCAAGTCGCTTAGTAGCCTCTTTACCCAAACCCATTCGCCGCGAAATAGTCGGAATCATTGCTGCACCTTTTTCGCAATGATTATGCCCCTCCCCTTTGCCGACATCGTGCAGCATGACGGCTAAAATCATCAATTCAGGCTTCTCAATTTCATTTGATATGCGAGTTAGTAGCTGTTTTTTTTCTGCATACACCCCTTGCCATAGCCGATCTATCTCTTTTACGGCAAAAAGAGTGTGCGTATCAACGGTATAAATATGGTATGCGTCATGCTGAACTTGGCAATAAATTCTTTTAAATTCAGGAAGGTAGTGATTTAAAAAGAGGAGGTGATGCATTTGAGATAAAATGTCATAAACCCCTTTTTTGTAGCGCAGAATGTCAAGAAAGGTCTCATTTACAAATCTCGACCGCCGAAAACGATCATTAATTCGGTGTAGGTTGTGGCGGATCTCGGTTTTAACCTTCAGGCTTAATTTAATACGTTGTCGTTGTATTAGTTGAAATGCTTTCATCATCATTTCTGGTGATTCACAGAATAAGTTATCGTTGACCAAGTGCAGTTCACCTCGCAGAGCAAAGAAACCATCTTCAATGTTTCTGCGACGTAAATAACCAACTAATCCGTGGCCATCATTTTCACGATTTGCAGCACGTGAAATAAGTGTTGAGGTCAAGTGTTCTACGCGTGTTGCAGCTTCATAGTAATCTTGCATAAACTGTTCGACAGCTAATGATTTCTTGTTTTTTTTGTAGCCAAGAAATTGTGCGATCTGTTCCTGCTGTTCGAAGTGCAGTTGTTCGTTTTTGCGTGGTGAGAGATAATGAAGTTCGTTGCGAATGCGCCATAAATAATCGAGAGAGGTTATAAACTCATGTTCCTCCTGCTCAGTCATGATCCCTTTAATGACAAGCCCTCTTAACGAGTCAACCTTATACTTAACTTTTGAAATCCAAAGGGTCGTATGAAGATCACGTAAGCCACCCTCACCCTCTTTGATATTGGGTTCCAGCAAATAAACCGTGGAGCCATATTTTTCGATACGATTACGATGCTCGATCATTTTATCGCGAATAAAATGACGGCTATTGTTTTTAACAATAAGTGGAACGACGCGCTGCGAATAATCATCATACAGTTCGTGGTCGCCATAAACATAGCGTGAATCTAACAGCGAAGTGCACGCCGTTAAATCCTTATTGGCAATTTCAACACACGAGGATTCGTTGCGCACACTGTGACCGACATCTAAACCTAAGTCCCATAACAGGTAAAGCATCCGCTCTGATAGCTTGAGGATAAATGCACTGTCAGGGTCATTAACATAAAACATCAGATCAATATCGGAGCGCGGATTCATTTCAGATCGACCATAGCCGCCGATGGCGATAAGAGTACACGGAACATGATCGGTAAAATCAACGGTGCAAAAGTCATACAACATTGCAATCAATGCGTCTGTTAATTGTGTTAAGCTTTTGACGGTTTGAGTTCCCGAAGCCCCATTTTGATGCTGAGCTTGGATCACGTTTTGGTGGTGTAACAAAAAACCACTCGCACGTTCTAAAAAAATAGCCCGATTCTGATCAAAATCATGCTCTAAACGCGCTTCAGCTATGGTTTTAGTAAGCGTATCGTTGCTAATTGAAAACACGAATCAATTCTCCACTTCAGCTAAGAGATTTTGCGAACGTAGATACTTTTTAACTCCTGATGCAATCGCTTCAGCGGCCCGCTCTCGATAGACACTACTGTTAAGCCGTTTCGCCTCCATCTTGTTACTTATAAAAGCCACCTCAACGAGCACAGAAGGCATTGTCGCTCCAAGGAGGACATGAAACGGTCCCTGACGAACCCCCATATCCTTTACGTCAGAATATCGCTTACTTAAAGATGTGACCAAAGATGTTTGAATATCCGTGGCTAACCGGCTAGATTCATTTATTTTAGCGTTGGCCATCATGTCAAATAAAATGAGTTCAAGATCACCCATCTCTTTAATACTCATACCATTTTCACGTGCTGCAACGGCAATGGCTTTATCATTTTTTGAAAAATTGAGGTAAAAAGTTTCAATGCCAAATATTTTTTTATTGGTACTGGCGTTAGCATGGATCGAAATGAATAAGTCAGCATCGACTTCGTTGGCATAAGCAGTTCGTTGACGAAGAGGAATATAGATATCTCGATCTCTGGTCAAAAGGACTTCACAGCCCAAACTACTCCTTAAGCGTGACGCAAGTTTCTTGGCTAATTTAAGAACGACATCTTTTTCGTAAAGACGATTTGGACCGACAGCACCGGGATCCTTGCCCCCGTGTCCAGCATCGACAACAATACGTAAGGTTCCTTTCGACTTCGTTGCAACATCGGGAAGATGGATACGCATCGGCTGAGATTTGGGGACTTGAGCTAAAACCGTTGTAATATCTTGTTGGCCCAGTTGTGGTGTCGATTGTAACTGAGGTTGGTTGGTCGTCAGCACAGTCCCTTTTTCACGCGCAATATCAATAACAATACGCGAGGGATTCTGTAATTCAAGAACTGCGTAACGCGTTAGTTCACTTAAATCACAGACAACACGGATACCTTTCCGATTGATTCCAACTCTAATTTTTTTAACGACACCTTGATTAACAGGATAGGAATTAGCCAGAGACGCTGCTTTTGTTGCCCCAAGAAGATCAATATACAGCCGTGCGGAACTGTTGTCATTTTGACTCGGAGGCAGAGTATTGACCTTAAATTGAGCCTGATGATTTAATTCGATCACAACACGCGTATGGTTATTATCGGTCCAGTGACGAATACCTGTAATCCGCGCTGGTGATAACTGTTGTGACTGCTCGACAGCTTCTACAGTAAATGTTTTTCTCAACGGAGTAGGAAGTTTTTTCATCAACAAACGAGCTTTTTTTGCTCTGTCACCCTGTGGATATTGACGTAGAATTTGTTGGCAATGCTGACGTGCTTTGTCTGGATTATTTAGCGTCGAATATTCAATTTCGGCTTGAAGATAGAGTGAATCGTCCGCTAATGAACTTTGAGCGTAGCGCGTTGTGACAATATTGAAAAAGTGTACCGCCTGCTGGGCATCTTTCTTTGAGTGTGAAACACTATGAAGTCCTGAACAGGATTTACCTAAAAGGTAGTAAGCCGAAGGGGCTTTGTTATGTGAGGGATAACGATCTGCAAAGCGTTGTAATTTATGGAGTACCTTGTCCCAATGGTGACGATATTGTTGTTTTTTTGCATCTTTAGTCAGGGCAACATAGGCGTTTCGTGCCGCCTGATATTCGCCATCGGGGGTCTGTTTAGCTTCAATTGATGTGGAACACGCACCAAGAACAATGGCTAAAAGTAAGCAATATCGAAAAATAAGTGACATATATGAACTCATCATTTCGTTAGTTAGAGGAGATTTTTCAGTTCATCCACTAGGTTGAGTGCTTCAATTGGAGTAATCGTATTTAAATCAGTCGCTAAAAGTCGCTGCCTCAAGGGGTCATTTGAGCCGGTAAAAAGAGACATTTGAGCCTGTTTATCAGTGCAAGGGGATGTACTTTTGCGCGATTTCGCTAATCGAGGTTGCCCTTCGCATGAAAATTCCCCTTGCTCAAGATTGCTAAGAACCTCTTTGGCGCGATTGATCACCTCATCGGGTAATCCCGCCAAACGACCGACTTGAATACCATAAGAATGACTTGTCCCACCTGGGACGATCTTGCGTAAAAAGACAATCTGATCATTCCACTCACGTACCGCGATGTTGAAGTTCTCTATCCTGTCGCGGGTTGTTGCGAGCTCCGTTAACTCATGATAGTGGGTCGCAAATAATGTTTTGGCCGCAACATGTTCATAATCATGCAAATATTCGGCCACCGCCCACGCAATACTGACACCATCAAAGGTTGATGTCCCGCGACCGATCTCATCAAGAATAATCAGGCTACGCGGTGTTGCATGATTTAAAATGTGAGCCGTCTCACTCATTTCAACCATAAAAGTTGATTGTCCACGAGCTAAATTATCACTTGCACCAACTCGAGTAAAAATACGATCAACAACACCAATGTGGGCAGACTTTGCCGGAATCAAAGAGCCGATTTGCGCCATAAGGGTAATAAGGGCCACTTGACGCATAAATGTTGATTTACCCGCCATGTTGGGGCCGGTAATAATCAATAATTGATCCGATACGGTATCAAGATGCACATCGTTGGCAATAAAACGCTCTGATAGGTTCATGCACTCAATAACAGGATGACGACCTTCTTCTATGTCCAGCAGCGTTCCATCGTCCATAACAGGCACAACGTAATTACGTTCGTGGGCAATCATGGCAAAGTTCACCAACACATCAAGACTGGCAAGTGCCTCTGCCGTCGCCTGGATACGCGCGGATTGCAGACTCACTTGTGCTCGAATCGTTTGAAATATTTCATACTCAAGAGTCGTCAATTTATCTTCAGCGCCAAGAACCTTATCTTCATATTCTTTTAACTGAGGGGTAAAATAGCGTTCAGAGTTAGCCAGTGTTTGTTTGCGCTCATAGGATTCTGGTATCTTGGCCACTTGTGTCCGTGGTACTTCAATAAAATAACCAAAGACTCGGTTGTAACGCACCTTGAGGGTTGTAATTCCCGTTTGCTCACGTTCCGTTTTTTCTAAACGAGCGATCCAGCCCTTCCCTTCACGACTGATCAATCGTAGCTCATCAAGTTCTTCGAGGTAACCGTCACGAATAAGCCCGCCCTCACGGATCACAAAGGGTGGGTTGTCGGCAATTGAACGACCAATTAGTTCGGCAACATCCTGCAACGGATCGATGTCGTGATGGAGTTGTTGACCAAGGGTCGAGGTCAGGCGATCAAGCTGATTCAATAAGTCTGGCAGACGTTCGAGGGACAAATTGAGGGCGACCAAATCCTTGGCATTAGCACTGGCCATAGAGATGCGAGCGGTCAAACGCTCAAGGTCATAAACGCCATCAAGACTCTCACGCAGATCTTCACGCAACAGGGGTGCCTGTACCAGTTCAGCAACAAGTGAATGTCGCTGTGTGATGTTTTGGCAATCTAACAGCGGATGGTTGATCCAGTGACGTAATTTACGCCCACCCATCGCCGTAACCGTCTTATCTAGCGCACCAAGTAAAGAACCTTGGCGCTTCCCGTCGACGAGGGTTGCTGTCAGCTCAAGGTTTCGTCGTGTGGCATCATCGAGAACCATGTAATCACTAACATGGTAGGTCCTGAGAGTCCGTATATGTTCAACAGTTGATTTTTGGGTTTCTTCAATATAGTACAGCGCCGCACCAGCGGCACACACCGCGTCGGGTTGGTTTTGACAGCCAAACGAATCAAGGGAGTCGGCTTTAAAGAAACGGATTAAGCGTCGCTGGGCATCTTCATACTCATATGCCCACTCTGGCAATGTGTTGAGGGATCGATTTTGGATAAAACCATCAAGCTCACCAATTAGCCACTCTTTATCTAGTTCGTTAACCAGAATCTCACGAGGATTAACACTTGATATTTCACGTCGGACATCGCCAATGTCTTGCCCTTGAGTAACACGAAACTCACCTGTAGAGATGTCGAGTGTCGATACGCCAAATCCGGCATCGGAACGAGAAATAACTAACAGATAATTGTTTTCATCGGGAGTAAGAAGGGCATTTTCCATGACCATACCAGGGGTCACAATACGCACAACTTCACGCCGAACGATCCCTTTTACCTCTTTGGGGTCTTCAACTTGCTCACATACTGCAACCTTATGGCCCTGTTCAACGAGTTTAGCAATATAGGGTGGAGCGCTATGATATGGAATGCCACACAGGGGGATTTCATCTGCTGAACCTTTGTTACGCGAAGTCAATGTAATATCAAGAATTTTAGATGCCGTCACTGCATCATCAAGAAACATCTCATAAAAATCACCGAGGCGAAAAAACAGAATGGAATCAGGATACTGGCTCTTAATTTCTAAATATTGACGCATCATCGGAGTTGGCGTTGCCATTACAACCTCACGAAACAAAAAAAATTGTTTTTTGGATAGATATCGTAATCATCACGATATAAAAACAGGCTGTGGCTCAATTGAAAACCACAACCTATTATTTGCTAAAACGACATGACCTAAAAAGATCAATGTTCATTATTAGATTACTTAATTAAGCGACCAATGCGATTAAAACGCGGAAATGTTTTCTCATGATCCCACGACCAATATTTAATAAAGGCCTTACCTTTAATCTTTGAACGATCAACAAAGCCCCAAAAACGACTATCGTAAGAGCGATCACGATTGTCGCCCATAACAAAGTAACTGTTTACGGGCACGGTTACAGCGGGCATAAAGTCACGATAGTCTTGCGGTGATATTGCGCTGCCAGGCATAATTAAGGTCGATTCTTTATGCATCTCTTGAGGTAACGCTTGATGTTCACCGTTGACATACACCTTTTTGTTGCGAATTTCGACGACATCACCAGGGATGCCAACAACTCTCTTAATGAAATCTCGCCGCTCTAACCACGGTTTACCCTCATCTTCAGGAAACTCAAAGACAATCACATCGCCACGTTTTGGATCAGTCAGGGGAAAGACGAATTGATCCATAAATGGAAGATCGGTTCCATAAATAAATTTACACACCAATAGATGATCCCCAATAAGAAGGGTATCTTCCATAGAGCCCGATGGTATTTTAAAAGCTTGGACAACAAAGGTGCGAATGATTAATGCCAAGATTGCCGCAACAAACAATGCTTCAGCATATTCACGATACCAAGGTTTTTTAACTATAAGATCTTTTGTTATTTCAGTATGTTGGCTCATATTACCTAATCATTTAATTTAAGGATTGCCAAGAACGCCTGTTGAGGAAGTTCAACGCTACCAATTTGCTTCATGCGCTTTTTACCCGCTTTTTGTTTCTCCAGCAATTTACGCTTACGACTAATGTCACCACCGTAACATTTTGCCGTAACATCCTTACGAAGTGCCTTGACTGTCTCTCTGGCGATAATTTTTCCACCAATGGCAGCTTGGATAGCAACGACAAATTGCTGACGAGGAATAAACTCTTTCATCTTAGAAACAAGTACCCGGCCAAGAGACTGAGCTTTGTCATTATGGACAATAAGTGACAAAGCATCAACCACTTCACCATTAATCATAACATTCATACGCACCAATTTACTCGGTCGATAATCAAGATGTTCATAATCTAGCGATGCGTAACCTCGTGAGATAGATTTTAAACGGTCATAAAAATCCATAACAATCTCATTTAAAGGCAGTTCATAAACAATCATAACCCGTGTTTCGGTTAAGTATTTTATCTCCCGCTGAATGCCGCGTTTCTCTTCACATAACGCTAGAATAGCGCCGACAAAATCATTTGGCACATGGATTGACGCTAAGATGAAAGGTTCTTCTATTTTTTCAATATATTGTACTTCAGGTAACTTGTTTGCGCTGTCGACAAGAAGCATTTCGCCTTTAACCGTTGTCACTTCGTAAACAACCGTTGGTGCCGTGGTAATGAGGTCAATATTGAACTCACGCTCTAGGCGCTCTTGTATAATCTCCATATGGAGAAGGCCTAGAAAACCACAGCGAAAGCCAAAACCAAGGGCCATAGAGTTTTCAGGCTCATAACTGATTGAGGCATCATTGAGCTGAAGCTTCTCTAGAGCATCGCGTAACAGTTCATATTCGCTGGTGTCAATTGGATACAGACCAGAGAATACCATTGGTAGCACCTCTTGAAACCCGGGCAGGGCCTCAGCAGCTTTACGGTGTAAATGAGTAATTGTATCACCCACTTTTGCATCTTGAACTACTTTAATACCGGCGATCATAAAACCAACTTCACCAGCACCAAGGGAATCACGTGGTACAGGACCAGGAGAAAAGACGCCAACCTTAAGGACTTCGTAAGTTCCCTTACTTGCCATCAGTTCAATTTTGTCGCCTTTTTTTAATT
>MAXR01000024.1 GCA_001751155.1 Desulfuromonadales bacterium C00003068
CGTTTGACCACAGCCGTCTTCAGTACCTAAATGCATTGTGGTAAATTCACGAATTTTGTTGCGGTCACCAATGATCAGTTTTGTCACTTCACCATGAAATTTAAGGTCTTGAGGTATCGCGCCAATCGAAGCGAATTGAAAAATTTCATTATCACAACCGATGGTCGTTTGACCTTCGATGACAACATGTGGCCCCACAACCGTACCATCACCGATCGTAACGTTTTGGCGAATAATTGAATACGCACCGATCTTGACATTTTCACCGAGTACAGCACCAGCTTCAATGATAGCAGTAGGATGAATCATCGCTAACCCTCCCGATCGACAAAAGTAGCTTTAAGTTCAGCCTGAGTAACTAAAGTTTCGCCAACATACGCTTTGCCTGAAAACTGATAAATTCCACGACGGAATTTCATCAATTCAAGTTCTAGGCGTAACACATCACCTGGCACAACAGGCTTGCGAAACTTGACCTTATCAATGCCGGTAAAATAGGTCACCTTATCATCACCAACACCATCGTTAAGACTCGCAAAAACACCACCGACCTGAGCCATTGCTTCGACAATTAACACACCTGGCATGATCGGATGACCTGGGAAATGACCTTGAAAAAACGGTTCATTGATGGTGACATTCTTAATGCCAACAATTGATGTGTTTTCAACGAAACTCTCGATACCATCTACCAATAAAAATGGATAACGATGCGGTAAGCGCTTCATTACCTCGACTGCATTCATAAGCATATGTGATTAATCTTTCTCTACAATAGATTGTAATGTTTCTAGTTGCCGTTGTAACGAGGCGATTTGTTTCCTCATCTCTGGTAAACGGCTAAACGTCATAGAAGACTTTAACCATTCGCGATGTGGAATAGCGGGGACTCCTGATACAATTTGGTTCCCTTTAATTGAACCAGTAATTCCGCCACGGCCACCAAGAGTTAGGTTATCACCCACCTTAATATGACCTGCCACAGCGGATTGGCCACCAAAGGTACAATGACGGCCGATCTTCGCACTGCCAGCAAGACCAGATTGTGCCGCTAACACCGTATGAGGACCAACCGTTACGTTATGAGCCACTTGAACCATGTTATCGAGCTTACATCCCTCGCCAACACGGGTAACCCCCATAGCGGCACGATCAAGACAGCAGCCAGCACCGATTTCCACATCGTTTTCGATCACAACAATACCGATTTGCGGAATCTTATAATACGACTCACCATCAGGTGCGAAACCAAAACCATCTGAGCCTATCACCGCATTGGGTTGAACAATCACTCGATCACCGAGGACGCACTCTTCGCGAATAACCGTCGCAGCGTGTAAAATACACTCACAACCAACCCGTACCCGTGGGTACAACACAACATTTGGATAAATAATCGTATCATCGCCAATAACACAACCATCGCTGATGGTCACACCAGGATGAACCGTCACTCGATCACCTAAAGTTGCTGTTTCAGCAACAAACGCACCCGGTAAAACCCCCAAAGGCTCAGGACGCTTGACATTGAGATGCGTTAAAATTTTTGCAAAAGCTAAATATGGATTTTTGCAAACCAGATAGGCAATATCTTTGCGGTCTAAAGGACGGTCAACAAGCACGGCTGATGCCTGTGTGGTCGCTAGACAGGGTAAATATTTCGGATTAGAAATAAATGTTATATCACCGCAGCTAGCTCCATCAATCGGAGCTAGCTGGTTGATATGAATAGATTCGTCGCCGACCACTTCAGCATCAACGAGTGCTGCCAGTTGTTTTAGAGTTGCCATTGACACTTACTTTCTTTTATTTGTGACTATCAGTATAGGAAGCATCGTAGGCTTTGATCAATGCATCGGTATAATCAATGCCATCGGCGGCATAAACGAGTTGCCCTTTTTCGAGCATCACGGTAATTCCCTCGCTCTTACTCATCGCCACAACTTGAGCGCCAAGGTCACGTAAAATTTGCTTTGTGAATGCACCTTCTTTAGCTGCCATCGCATCTTGCTGATCTTTAGTGAAGCGCTGATAATCTCTTACCTGTTGCTGAAATTCAGCCTCTTTTTGTTGACGAGCTTCTACCGACAACAATGCAACTTGTTTCTTAAGAGACTCTTGCAGAGCAGTAAGATCCGTTTGTTTTTTTAGGATCTCTGCTTGAATTGTCTGTAGTTCTGCATCCATTTTTGCTTTTGCTGATTGTCCAGCCGCAGAAGTCATCAAAGCTTTTTGTAGATCAACAAAACCGATCTTCAAATCTGCTGCACTTGCCATTGAACCAACACACAAAACCATAAACAATGCGACGATAATACGCTTCATTTTTTTCTCCTAAAAATTAATACTCAACTAAAGTTAGAAAAACTTACCAATAGAAAACTCAAATTGTGAATCATCTTCCCATTCTTCGGGATCTAAATTATAGCCCCACTCAAGACGCAATGGACCGAGAGGACTATTCCAGCGAACACCAACACCACTACTGTAGCGCATATCAGAGAAGAATTCTTCGCCTTGATCCCATGAATTACCGACATCGACAAACAGCAGACCTTTTAAGCCCGCTGATTTCAACAGTGGGAAAGTTAACTCGAAGTTAAAAAATGCCTCTTTAACGCCGCCGATAAAATCACGTTCAGTATCTGATGGCTCAGTAACATAACTACCATCTGAGTTTGTTTTATAT
>MAXR01000025.1:0-417 GCA_001751155.1 Desulfuromonadales bacterium C00003068
ATCTTGACGTATGCTGAATCATAGTATATTCTGCACCTCCTCCCTTCCACCTCTACCCACGTATCAGAATAGTCTCCTGGATCCAGTATAATTTGTGGGGCATCCTTGGTACTATTCCAGACGCGGAGCGTCCCACGATGAACCGTCAGTTCCTTGAAGTGAACCCTGACCGCACTTGGATATTCATCGGAATCGTCATCGATATCCACTGGCTCTTCATCGCGTGGCGGAAACTTCATGCCGCTGTGCTCCCGCCTGAAATGCTCCTTCTTGTACCTGATATAATCCACATCATGCCAGAATCTCACCTCCACATCCTCTACCCCACATGTCCCGATGTTTTTAATGACAGCCATGGCTTTGTCATCGTCAAAATGTAGCCGCTCACCCACTGTCAGGTCAGGACAGCTTGCAATC
>MAXR01000025.1:423-2766 GCA_001751155.1 Desulfuromonadales bacterium C00003068
CTGACTTCATTGTTAGATTCATCGGTCTCGAATATGATATTATCCTGATCAACCACTGCTGTAACCGTGTAATTGATGGAACGATACCCAATACGCACGTTCGGAAGTATGCCAGTGATATCGGCAGTCTTGCCGGGACCCAGGATTACTGTGGTTCTGTTGAGTGTTACGTTATGAGCCACCGTATCTATATGAAAGCCCCATGGACAGCAATACGGATTACATACCACCTCTGTATCGATCGTAAGAAGATCACCCTTTACCCATGCCCACACATCACTCCCGTTAAACTTATAATAATTTACTGATGTATTTCCACCTCGATCACATACACACAGAGGCAGACCAACATCACCACAATCAGTGACTATTTTTACAAAATGAACGCCAGTCCGGTTTGCTTCCGGGTATGTGGTAATAGTCTCCAAAAGATCATCGTATCTATCTTTTCCATCATAATCCGGGTGCGGAGACTCACACGGGCGGTATTCGAATTTCGTGGCATACAAGTCAACCGTGAAGGTTGCGGTTCTGTTGCCACGGTTTGCGACGGTTGCTGTCACATCCACTGCACTTCCCGGGGAGGGTAGCTCCGTGCTGAACGTTATATTAACAGCAGCAGGATCGTGGCATGGCTCCGCATATATCATCTCATTCGTCTTGTTGTTGGATTCATTTATCTCGCCGATCCGATCATCAGGATCGGTGATCGCGTGTATGGTGTGATTACCCGCACTCATGGTAAACCGTGCAGGTATGTGTGCAGTCTCGTTTGCAGCAAGCTCCACAGTGGTTCGATTTATTTTTCTGTATTGATATTTATCAATGTTGCAGACAATACATCCAGGATGTTTCTCGTATACAGTTGGTTTCCTGACCCTGTACAGATAAATCTCGTCTCTATTCACCCATGGAGAGACCGGTGTAGACCTTTTGATCGTACAGAACAGCGTTCCGTTCTTATCCCTGATCTCAACAACTCCGCGTGATGAAACATCCAGTTCACTGAAGTGCACCCTCATCGCATCTGCCCCGGGATAACCGATGACGTATGCATATCCGTACCGAGTCGACTCATAGCGAGGTTGCGCACGAGCCCATTCGCGTTCATCGGTGATATCGATATCAACGATGCCCATTCTGTATTCATGGTATGGATCGCTTTCATTGATGCTCATTCTGATCTCGAGATCAACGGTTACGTTATCGCCATCCAGTATCGTGTCATTGACCCCGATCTCTGATCCATTGTGGATCAGTCGCATGTTGTTCACAGCAAAGTCTCTTGATGGATGGACGGTCAACGCATGGTCTGCATGATTGTTTTCTTCGCTGTTCTCAGATACATTGTTCAGAGGATCAACGAATACCCCGATCACAGGATTCCCGATGGTAAATACCTGCTGCAACATCGGAGTAAGATTCTCAGATTTGCCGGTTCCAATGCTTATATTATCATATCGTTGAAAGTCGCCAGAGTCACCAGCGTAGAAACTCATATTGAATCCAACCCCACACACATCGTTGAAGTGCACGTTTGCCTCATCACCCTCCACAAAGAACCATCCATCACATTCAGGGCGGGCTACGATGCTGTCATTCCTATCATATATTGTTATATTACCTTCGATATTTTCAGCATTCCGGATTTTGACATACATGCACCCTGCACCATCAAGTGTTTTCTCGATCCGTTCCCAGCACTGGGCCTCGAGATATGGTGACTCGCTATGATCTCCAAGCCACCACTTTCCATAGAAAATATGCGCAGAGAAATTATCAGCAGGCAGTATCCCCTGATTCGCAATCGTGGCATTGATCAGTATGATATCGGTATCGTACAATCTGCCGCCAGTGTCATTGGCGGTTGCGTTATTCGGAGGCATGACTGTATATGCGAAGTCTGTGACAACCAGATCCGCACCCTGCACACTCACGTCTACTTTTGCCGTATTGTTCGATTCATTGGTCTCATGTATGCGATTTTCAGGGTCTGCAGTCACATCGATGGTATAGTTCCCAATGCTGGCATTCCATGTTGCAGATACGTTCACTGACTCACTCACATTCAGACTCAGGTTGGTTTTATTGGCGATCTCGGTATCGTCCCAGAAACTCACATTGAAGTTCCTGGCTGGTTTTATTCCGATGTTGGTAACGATTGCGCTGATATTCACGACCTCGCCCGCTGTTATCACGGTCTCGGTGGCGTTTATCTCGGTGCCGTTTACTGTCAGTCGCATATCAGAGACCGTGAGATCAGGTCCCTGAACGATCATTGTTCCGCTTAACTCGTTATTTGATTCATTGGATTCAAGGATGGTGTTTTCCAGATCGATGACT
>MAXR01000026.1 GCA_001751155.1 Desulfuromonadales bacterium C00003068
TTGCAACATAATTTAATATATTAACATAAATAGTATTTTTCTAATAAAATTAGGAAGGTATATATGAAGGGAAAAAATATAAGCAATAATAAACAACTTTTGATTAAAGTTTTAATACGATTCGTATTAGCAATTATTCTTATAGGTCTCATTGTTTTTCTTCCAGCAGGATCAATAAAATTTTGGGAAGCATGGGTATATTTTAGCATATTATTTATTCCTATGATTCTTGTTTTGATATATCTTTTAAAGAAAGACCCAGAACTATTAGAACGTCGAATGAAAATGAAAGAAAAAGAAGAACCTCAAAAAGTATTCGTTAAGCTTTCCATTTTAGTCTTTTTTATAGCCTTTATTATTCCTGGATTTGATTATCGTTTTGAATGGTCTGAGGTTCCGTTTATAGTAATTATAATTGCTGATTTATTTATTTTTATAGGATATTTGCTATTCTTTTTGGTGTTAAAAGAAAATACCTATGCTTCAAGAATTATTGAAGTAGGAAAAGATCAGAAAGTAATATCCACAGGTCCATATGCAATTATCCGTCATCCTATGTATATAGCTGTATTAACGATGTATGTTTTAAGTCCGTTAGCACTTGGCTCATACTGGGCGGTATTGGCTGTTCTTCCATTGCCGGTATTAATTATTTTACGAATTAAAAATGAAGAAAAAATACTTATAGATAAACTTCCCGGATATAGGGAATATACCCAAAAAGTAAAATATCGGTTAATACCATACATGTGGTAATATTAAATGAAGATATGTTGCGACATCGCCTAACAGCGGATATACTGGGAAGATTTTTAGATAAGGAGGATTAAAAAATGGAAAATAAATCTATAATTATCATCGGAGCTGGCATCGCAGGTTTATCAGCTGGATGTTATGGGCAGATGAACAACTACCAAACCCACATCTTTGAGATGCACAACATGCCTGGTGGTCTATGTACCTCCTGGAAACGTCAGGGCTATACCATTGATGGTTGTCTGGCCTGGTTGGTTGGTTCTACGCCGGGATCAGACTTTTACCGTATCTGGGAGGAGCTGGGGGCAATCCAGGGGAGACGAATAATTGACCACGAAGAATATATGCGCTTCGAGAATGCCCACGGTAAGACATTTATCATATATACCAACATTGACCGATTGGAACAGCACATGCTGGAGCTTGCTCCGGAGGATAAGGAGGTCATTAAAGAGTTCACCAAAGGTGTACGTGATTGCACCCGCATTGAGATGCCTATTGAAAAAGCACCTGAGGTCTATGGTCCTATTGATGGAATCAAGTTGCTATTTAAGATGTTCCCCTTTATGCCGGTTTTAAAGAAATGGAGTAAAATATCCATTCAGGATTTTGCAGCACGCTTTAAAAATCCCTTGCTGCGAGAGGCTTTTCCCTTGATTTGGCTTCCCGAATTTCCTATACTATCTCTGCTTATGACTCTTGCCTGGATGCATAAAAAGACGGCCGGTTATCCATTGGGGGGTTCACTGGAGTTTTCACGGTCCATCGAACGACGCTACCTCAACATGGGAGGTGAGGTCCACTATAACTCACGGGTTATCAAAATACTGGTAGAGAATAACCGTGCTGTGGGAATCAGATTAGAGGATGGTAGTGAGCACCGGGCAGATTACATTGTCTCCGCTGCTGATGGCCACGCAACTATTTTTGACCTGCTCGATGATAAATACACTAACGAGAAGATTCGGGGATACTACGACAACCTTCCCATCTTCTCTCCGTTAATCCATATAGCTTTAGGAGTAAACCGTTCGTTCGAAGAGATGCCGCATTCCGTAGCGGGGCTATCCTTTCCTCTTGATGAGCCAATCACTATCGCTGGCAAGGAATGGCGTCGACTGGGTGTGCATATCTACAATTTTGACCCCACCTTGGCCAAAGTAGGCAAGACTGTGGTGAAGGTTATGTTCCCCTCTGATTACACCTACTGGAAATCATTGCGGGAGGACCTTGACCGCTACAAGGCGGAGAAAGAGCAAATCGCAGACCAAGTGGTCGCCCTACTTGACAGACGTTTCCCCGGGCTGGCTGCTCAGGTGGAGATGCATGATATAGCAACTCCAGTCACTTTTCATCGTTATACTGGTAACTGGCAGGGCACTTTTGAGGGATGGATGATCACACCAGACACCTGGAACTTGCGTATGAGTAAAACCTTACTCGGACTTGATAACTTTTACATGGTCGGACAGTGGGTCGAACCAGGCGGTGGTCTGCCTCCAGCAGCTTTCTCCGGGCGCAATCTGACTCAAATTCTTTGCAAAAGAGATAAAAGACCATTTGTGACAACGGTACCACAAAACTGATATTGGAATTAAGAATAAACAAAGCAATATTGTCTGTCCACTTCGCCTGATAGAGCATATCTGACTTCACACCTTCAACGGTTCAAGATGGAATCGAGGAAAAAATAGTAGAGCCTCTTGCCCTAAAATATTATTATGAAGAGCAGATGAGGAATCTTCTTTAATCAAACGGATTTAATATAGTAGAAGAGATAGGGTATTATGATAGGCGTCCAATATCTGAAGGTCCGGAATTAATATTTATTTGCAAAAAAGAGTAAAGCTTAGGGGAATCACTATGATGGAAGTAAGGCTCAGCCTG
>MAXR01000027.1:0-1967 GCA_001751155.1 Desulfuromonadales bacterium C00003068
TCAACCCCTTTTCCTCGCAGGACCTCATAATTTTGTCTTTGTATTCTCCACGAGACACAAATGTGAAGAGGATTTGCGCGTGTGTTCTCAGTACTTTAGCCGCGTGAACAACGAACTCAAGCCCGTGAGGCAATCCAATATTACCAGCATACAGAACCACAAACTTGCTATTTAGGTCAAATTTAGTCGAAAATTCGTTTTCCTTATCCATAGGTGTAATGAAATCAGTATCAATGAAATTCGAAATGATCCTTAATTTATCCTCTTCAACATTTTTTATTAACAAATTCTTTTTCATTGCCTCCGAGATAACTACTACTTTCCTAGCCTTATCATAAACAACATCTTCAATAAGTCTAAGTGCCCTTATTATTGCCCTATTTTTCAAAATCCCGAGCTTGACAGCCATGTCCGGGTAGAGATCCTGAACATTATAGATGAAGGGTATCTTTTTGACCAACCCAATAAAGTAGGCACATATCCCGTTAGTAAGCGGTGGTGAGGAAGGGGCAAAAATAACGTCTTGTTTTCCTGCCATGAATATTCCGGCTATGATGCAGGAAATGTTGAAGGAAACAAAATTCAAGGCCCTGAACAATAAAGCGAACTTGTCATCTTTGAATACAGGACCAAACACATAGCTGCGTATCAAAGTAGCGCTTTCCCATGTGGTTTTCTCAAAAAATTTGCCCTGATACTCTGTCCACGTCTCCGGGCGTCCTTTCCGAAAGTGAGGAAATGAAGCAACAATTGTAATTTTATGCCCCTTTGCCATAAGGTCCTTGAAGCTCGCACGATATATGGGCATCAGGGGCCCTTCATAAGGATACCAGTACAACATGACTACAAGGATTCTCACTCTCGTTTTCCTGTGCTATCTCCAGAATACCTCGTCTGAGTACCGGCAAACCAGAGGTATTCTTTAGCTCATTTTCATAACTTGCCTATAAAACTCAGCATGCTTTCTCACGCATATTTCTACATCCAAATACTGAATCGCTACATCTCTTGCTTTCTCACCAAATATTCTTCGCAAATCCCTATTCTCGATGAGCATGCCTGCCTTCTCAGCCAACGCTGCAGGATTTTTGACTGGCACCACAAATCCGTTTTCCCTGTCTTTTATGAACTTGGCCACATCTCCGACATTGCTGGAAACTATTGGCCTCGCCATAGACATGGCCTCCCAGACAGACATGGGCGACGCCTCCGAAACTGACGAACATACATAGATATCAGCGGCCTTAAGCACAGAGGCAACATCACTTGAGCGGCCATAAAAAACAAGGTTGTCCATTCTTAACCTTTTGACAAGTGATCTCAACTTCTCCGAGTACTTCTTCTGACTTTCAAAATGCGGACCGACCACAACAAACGTCAAATTACCATATTGCTTGTTAAGGATGGATGCCATTTCAATGAAATATTCAAACCCCTTTGCAGGATTAACATTTCCTACAGTGACTATTCTCAATCCATCAAAGTTCTCTAGTGTTTGGTCGGATTCGACTCTATCAGGATCAAAACTAGATGTGTCAACCGGCGCTTGGATTTCCATGACCAGCTTCTTCGAAAATCTTCGATCATTGCAATAATGGATACGAACCCTCTCTCCTGCGGTAATAAAGCCGTGACACAATCGCAGAGCCAACAACTTGAACATAGTATTTATGAATCCCACCACTCTAGTATCGTTCAAATGCCAGATCACCCCTGCCCCGCACAACCAACCGCCCAGGATACCTTTGATCTGCCATGTGCCATTACAGTGCACAATATCGACGTGTTCCTTTTTCAATAATTCATACACTGATAACAGTTCAGGGATAAAAAAGATAAAATACTTGATCACATCGCCTTTTCTTCTACTAAGACGATGCAGGCTAAGTCGCCTTTTCCGTATACCCTTTTCAGTGAGCTGCTCACAAAAAACGCCTGAGTCCTTTTCAGGGAATACTGTAATTGTA
>MAXR01000027.1:1979-4927 GCA_001751155.1 Desulfuromonadales bacterium C00003068
CCACAATCTCGCCCTGCGGCCCGCCATATCGTCCTTCTTCTATAACCTTGGCTACCTTCATCAGCATCCCAAGCGCATTTTTTAAGAATCAATGCAACCTAAAAGTCTTTCCGCCCAGTTCCGTGGAGTGTGTCCAGCAATAACCTTCAAGCTTTCCCTGCCCATCTTCCTGCTAAGATCGCTATCAGAAGAGATCTTTACCATATGACTTGCCAGCAGCCTAGTGTCCGCAGGATCGAAAATAAACGCATTCCTTCCCGAATAGCACAATTCTGGCGTGCAACCACATCTGTTACTTACAATTACAGGAAGTGCACATGCCATTGCCTCATTCACTACCAAGCCCCATGTTTCTCTCTTGCTCGGGAGAATAAGACATCTTCCAAGGGCGTAATAAGGAATCAAATCATCAAGTTGTCTCCATCCTACGAACTGGATTTCTAAAGCCAACTCAATCTTATTTACGTGTTTCCGCAGCATCTGATCTAAAGGTCCTGTTCCAACCACTAGTAGATGCCAGTCTCCACCTGATTTCTTATAGTCCTTATAAGCATCCAAAAGGATGGGAATATTTTTCTCTTCTGACAAACGTCCAACAAAAAGAAAATAGTCAATTGGAAGATTATATCTCGTTCTACTCTCTTTTGCGTGTGCCCTAATCAAATTGGCTTTGGCCGCAAGGTAGTAATTGTCAACGACGTTGCCGATAATCCGTATCCTACTCTCAGGCATACCGAGTTTATGCATGTACTCAGCAGACTTGGCGCCTGAGACGGCGGCAAAATCATAGAGCCTTTTAAGAACAATTTTTTTGAAACCTTCCCGCCACCAAACTCGCTTACGACTGAATTCAGTCGTGCTAAACAGCAAAACACTTCTTTTGTTGTTCTTTCTAGCCCATCTCGCAACGCAGCACATAATTGGATGTCCATAACCTGAAAGTATAACCACGTCAGGTTGATATTCTTCCAACTTGGACAAAGCGCCTTTCGCCTGTGCTTTTAGGGAGGCCGATTCAAAACCGGTCTCTATCAAGGTCTCTAATCTGAAAGGTAGATCTTTCTTCTTAGGTCTCCATGGATAAGCATGCTGTCTCTCAGCAACCTCAAACACTGTTAGGTTTTTCCATAACTCAACCAAGGCTGTCATCCGAGCAATATGATACGGCCCCAAATTAACATAAAATATGGCGAGTTTTCTATTNNACTTTCCCCAAGACCAAGGAATACCCGGAAGGTGCCCAGAACTTTAGTACCCCAACACGGGCAAGGAGCTTGGAAGCAAAGAACAGGAGCGAGTGAGGATGAATTAGGTTCGCAAGACATCGTCTTCGCTCTTTCGTGTAAAGTCTTGTGGGCACTCTGATTATTGGTGAATACCTGGGGTAGATGCCAATTATTCTTGCCACACCAATGTGACAGCTCGTGTGGTTTGTACCTGTGCCTTTTTCATCGTCCCCTCGAAAGAGCCCAACAAGTGATTCAGGTGGATAGGACCTAATATGGGTTGGGTCGCCCCAAAAAGCTTTCCCCGCTACGGGGGTCGCAATTAACAGCTTCCCTCCCTCTTTCAGAATCCGATAGAGCTCTTTCAAGAGCTTTATCACTCTATCGGGTTCAAAGTGTTCTATAAGATCGGAACAATGTACATTTTCAAAGCTTTCATTCTTGAATGACAATTCAAGCGCAGTTCCTAGAATGAGCATGTCTACACGGGTACTGTGTCAGACAAGCCTGCCTCCTGTGCCAACCGGATATCTCGGTAACAATCGGCAGTCAAACCGTCCGGGCGTCTCACCGCCCAAGATGTTAATAAGCGATGAACCAAACAAGTTCGGGCTAAGAAAACGAAATCCTGGCCCCATATAGATAAGATCCAAGGTCGCGCGCCAGCCAGCGCGGCCACGTAACCTTCATTCTGAATGCGAATGGCGTGGACAACCGCAGGATTGAATTGCTGAAGAGTTTTTCGCGAAACCCGCGCCTGACAAAAAAAATCCACGACTTTCATTTGCTGCCATATTGAGATGGCGTTGCTAAATAATCGCCTGGCAGTCAGCCATGTTACAATTCGACCATTCCCAGCTCGTTCGGTTATATCTGAACGTTTTACAAAGGCATTGCCGGCACGAAAAAAGCCGGGCAATGTCTTAATTCGTATGCCAGCCGTATTGGAACAAGGATAAGTGCTCAATAGCAGCACTTCGTCACCTACTGTAACGAAATATCGGACCCAACGGCGGGTATGTTCAGCTCGACCATCAGCAATAAACGCAAGACGCATAACGAGTCACTTTGGAAACCCCAAGAATGGCCACCTATTAAATCCCCTCGGCATGGGAAACCTAATCGATTACCTGAAACACAACAAGCCTTATATTCCTTGCTATACGATCAAAAACTAGTTCGGTCATCGCCATGCGACCAACCTTTGGGAGAAGGGGGTATCCACTTCGCTCTCGTAGCTCCTACAAATAGTGATCGCTCTCCTGGCTTCCGGCGACGATCTGCGCGTACGAGACGGGCTATACTTGCACGGCCTGTTCGACGAGCCGATAGATATTGAACATCAAGCTTCGCACTCGGGCACCACTACATATTGTATTTGCGAGATGGAAGTGTGGATAGCCCATTGGGAGAAAATGAATGGCCTCACTGTTGTTTCCCAGCGTCCAAAGCATAATGGCATGAGTAGGCTAGATCCGTGCTGCAATCCTCCCATCATTAAAATCGCTCAAAACATACAAATAGACGCAGAATAGAACACGGTTTTGGAGGAAGGAGCTTATTTTAAACTTGGGTTGGCTCAATTAACGAGATAGTAATTTGATGACGATTTATAGTGCTGTTGAATCGTCATCGTCGAAATAATGTTAAACATTAACAACCAGTTCCTTCTCGGAGATACTTAAGGAGCGTCCTCTGTGTTAAATGTTCACACCTCATATT
>MAXR01000028.1:0-1973 GCA_001751155.1 Desulfuromonadales bacterium C00003068
TCTTCTTCTTCTTCTATTCAATCCCTTCACAAATCAAGTATAAGTATAACAATAGACGATTATCAAACCTGAGAAGGTTCTCAAAAATGATAGGCATCTCAAAACTGGGATGCTTACCAGTTTTGAGATGCACTAAAAAAAGANNGTAGTGTAGGGTGTAGTGTATCTCCCCACATCAAAAATGATAATAATCTCAGTTTTGAGATGCACTAAAAAAAGAAAAAAAAGAATCATCTACATAATCCCTGCGCTCTCGCTTTAGAGATTATGTTTTTGATTCCATATATTCCCCGCTCTGGAAACACTTTTATGAACTGCGTAGTTAATTGCTGCCCTGTCATGTTTCCGTTGCGTAGAATTGCAGCATAGAGGATCTCAGCATTAGATACAGACTTACCCCTCATATTAGATCACTTCTTCATCTCTTCTAAGTATGTCTCCCATCCAACCTCATGTACGTGCAGGATATGACCTATTGTCGCTTGATGCATCGCTCCGGTACAATCATCTACTGATGCGGTGACCGCTTTGGAAAGATTCTTTGCGTCTTCATTTTCTGTGGAAATTATTCCATATATTCCTTCATATCCTGCAAATATAGGATCTGCTTCTGGATTTTCGTCGAACCATTCCAACCCAGCTTTCACCATTTTTCGACAAGACTTCTCATAAGATCCACCAAATCCGCTGATCTCGGACATACCCTCTTCATATTCGTATTCACTCATCTTAGATCACCTCTAAATTACTCAACCTCTTCTGCTGATACTTCACCTGCACCGAGCAGGTCTGATATCCCGCGATTAATCCCGACAGTCTGCGCTTTGAGCATCACGTTGGTTTCATCCGCAGGAACCTTTCCCCCTTTGGTGAAAAACTTATCACGGCTTGAGCATACACCCTCTGCCAGTACATAAGCCCCGCATTGGTGCGATACCTTGATCGTATATGCCCAAATATAGTATTTATCGCCTTTCGCGTCCTCTGTCCACATCTTCTCTCTTCCCAAGATATCTACTGACAGCCCGAAAAACCGAGCCATCTTGCGCCATCCTGATTTTTTGATGTAGGGTACTGAATCCTTTACATCCTTGTGAACTGGCTTTCCGCTTGCTCCGATGTAGAGCACATCGTTATCATTGAGTAGTCGCGTCTTTGCCTGTCCATATAGGTTGAATGCCTTTATCGCATCATCGAGCGACACCGCCGCCGTCAAAAATCCTCGCTGTGGTTCTGTCGTTTGTACTTCTGTCTGTGTGTTTGTTATGGTCTCTTCCATCTTCTGCTCCTCCTCTGATTTCTGTTCTGGTTCCTGTTCCGGTACCTCTTGAGTGACTTGTCGTGGCTTCGGTGGCTTCGCTCCAGGGGGTACAGGATCCTCGCCTTCGTTGCTCTCACCCTTTGGATATGATGTCGTATTATTCGCCGGATTATTCGGGCAGTTTGCCTCATGTTTCTTCAGCCACGCATCCGCCGCCTTCTGATCTTTCCGGGTTGCGCCCATCTTGCACCACTGGCATTTCACCGTTATTTTAGACGGCTTTTCAGGTTCCGGAAGTTGGTCATCAACCCCAATATCAAGCTCCGGATCTGGCGGTATACTGTCCTTGGGTGTTGGAGTTTTGTCCTCCTGCACCACTGCACCGGGTCCGCCGAGTTCAATTTCCGGATGAAGTTCTTTACCTGTCCAGCCACAAACATGCATCAGGTGAGACTTTTCCATCTCATCGATCTCCTTATCTATAGGGCTCATGAGCCTTGAGAACGCTATGAGGTGCTTGCAGACCGATCCATCCATACGGTTGAAGGTCATATCATCGCAGGAGCAGCCTATCTTGCCGTCACGCTCGATTATGACGTACATCTTGCTGTCGTGATAGACCGCGTAATGATCCTTGCTGATCTTCCGGAAGTCGTACGCTCCCGCCTCATCTCTCGCCTTGTTCATGGTTACCGGATCCATGACCATTCCG
>MAXR01000028.1:2010-2936 GCA_001751155.1 Desulfuromonadales bacterium C00003068
ACGTACCGGGTAACTTTGTCTATTATTTCGTGTTTCATAAAATCACTCCCATCCAAGGGCAGCAAAACACGCCAATCCAGCCCAAAAAGCTGAAATATACTCGTGCTCGTGTATGGACATTAAACAACCCCCTGCACATGCTAACATATACAACAATTTAGCTCCATTCATGCTTTCACCTCGCTGGTGTACTCNNGCTTTAACCTCGCTGGTGTACTCCTTTTTCTCGTCGGTGTCCTTCTTACCGATCTCTGCAACCGCCTGACCCCGCTTGAAATGTCGAATCTTCGAGTGTTCGCAGGTCAGACACGCGGACGTTACAGTGATATGATCATTGTCCGGAATCTTTGCAGGGCATCGATCCTTTCGGAGGTCTGCGGTGCAATAGATAACACCGATGGGTTTTTCTCTATTCATCCAGATCCTCTCCTGTGAGCCGGTACTCTCCATCTTCGGTGACTTCGATATATCCGAACTTGACCAGGATACCCTCAGTTCCGAGGTATCGCTGACAGGTTCGCTCTGACCACTGCATCTTAACTGATGCGTTGATCATGGCATCCTCGCTGAATGTCCCGAAGGGATCCGGGAGATCTTCTGCAAATCCCATCCTGCGCAGTCTTTCACAAAAGTTTTTGCATTGTGTTGGTACGGTCATAAGTCACCCGTAGATCTCGTTGTATTCCGATATTAGTATTGGAATATACCAACGATTTAATATCTTGCTCAAATTTGCTGCACTTTCTCTCGCCGCATCATAATTACTGTAAATAATAACTCCATCTTCGCTGTACTGTCTCATGTTGCTGAACTTTCTAACAACATACCATAATTCTTCTTCATTCATGTTCTTGTACCTCTTATGTTTCAGATGCGACACCGCACCTGCAACCTTATATCTGTATTTCCTGCTATATAAACTTGAC
>MAXR01000029.1 GCA_001751155.1 Desulfuromonadales bacterium C00003068
TTATGGGACTTACATTCAAGCCATAAAAGCCTTTATCACAGCTCTTCCATCATATTGTCAACAAATCGTGCAGTTGTGCTTTGACTTGTTTCAACGTCACGCTATTCTTACCGTATCAACTAAGTCCATCCAAACATCACCATGTGAGGTGCTATGAAAATTGCCGTTGCCAAAGAGATAAAAAACCATGAATATCGCGTGGCCATGACACCTCTCGGTGTTGCAGCGCTGATAAAAGAGGGGCATGAGTTGGTGGTGGAACACCATGCAGGAATCGGCATTGGTATGAGCGACGACGACTACATTGCTGCTGGGGCGAGAATCGAAACGGACACTCAACGGTTGTTTGCCGAGGCTGAACTAATTGTGAAGGTAAAAGAACCACAACCAAGCGAAATTGAGATGTTGCAAGCGGGACAAATATTATTTACTTACTTGCATTTGGCGGCACTCCCCGAACTAACGCGGCAACTCCTTGATCGAAAAGTTAGCGCTATCGGCTATGAAACGGTTACAGATCACAACGGAGGCCTCCCTCTACTGCAACCGATGAGCTTAATTGCCGGTCGAATGGCGACACAAATCGGCGCAAATTTATTACAAAAAGAACATGGCGGTCGTGGCGTTCTTCTTTCAGGTGCTCCTGGTGTTGAACGGGGTAAGGTGGTCATTCTTGGTGCTGGAACCGTGGGCGAAAATTCTCTAGAAATTGCCGTCGGAATGGGTGCAGAAGTTACTATTTTCAACCGTAGTCCGCAGAAGTTGGAAGCACTTGATCGCCGTTACGGCAATCGGATTCAGACCCTTCTTGCGACACCAGAACTTATCTGTGCGGCAGTACGAGAGGCGGATTTACTCATTGGTGCGGTGTTGGTGGCGGGAGCAAAGGCACCGCAACTGGTCACGGCGGCTCAGGTCGAGCAAATGAAGGCGGGTAGCGTTATTGTAGATGTATCAATTGATCAAGGCGGCTGTATTGAAACCATTCAAGCAACCAGTCATGACAAGCCAAGCTATGTTCATGCTGGTGTTATCCATTATGCGGTCACCAACATTCCAGCAGCAGTGGCCCGAACAAGCACCTTAGCCTTAACGAGTCGCACCCTGCCCTACATCATCCAACTGGCGAATCGTGGTCTACAGCAGAGTCTTAACGATGATGCTGGATTTTTACACGGGCTAAATGTTCATCAAGGGTTATTGTGTCATCCCGCTGTAGCAACAGCACACAACATGTCAGCAATGACTGCCAAACAAGCATTATTAAACGGAAAATAAAGAGCTAGAATCGTACCAGCAATCCTGCGTAAGGTCCTGATATTTCAAGACTGACATACAGGTCTTGCTCATCAACATCTAAATCAAAAAAGCGATAACCGACAAAAATTCCCGCATTGGGAATTGGCGAAAACTCCAATTGAATATCGGCATCCAAAATACTATTTTCGTCGTATTCAAAATAGCCTGCACGTAAACTAATGCCAACTAAATCGCCCAAGGCAACCCGACTCCTAATGCCCAATGTCGGCAGCGGCACCAATAGCGAATCACTCTCATCTAATCCTGTAATTGAGTCAGAAAATTCGACGTCAAGATCGGCGATCTTCACCGACAACTCAATACCTAGCTGAAAACGTGTTGGAACATCATCCATATTAATCAGATAATAGGTATAACCTGCATCGTACAGGTCTAACTTAATTCGACTCGATACATGATCACCACTATTGAACGCTTGACCATTATAACTGCCAGTAAATGGAATGGTACCTGAACCAGAAAATTCGATAGGTAAATAGGAGAAAGTAAGGCGTGAATCACCTAACTGTAAAGCAACTTCGGCGAGCAACTCCTCGCTGTCATTGAGGTGTAAATCTTGATCAACATCGAGCTTTGAGCCAAAACCATGATCACTGACCGCAATGGAGCCCTCAGGCTCTAACATTTGATAGCCAGCCTTGATCGATAACAGTTCATCGGCCAGTGTAGGCGAAGCAACAAACAACATCACCAAAGTAAGAAAAAGAAAACGCAAACCGTTCAACATAGAACCTCCCGTTTTAGTTCTGGCAGTTTTTTTAACTCGACCAAACAAGTACCACTTAACCCATTGTTTTATCGTCACTTTTACAATCATACTGACTTATCAACGTGCAACCTACATACCAATTCTACAATTGAACAACACAGCACAAGAACGAGACCAATATTCCAATAAACTTTTCTACATAAATTATTAAAGGGGTTCTTTATAAGGAAAGCAGATGCCGTCATGATTTGTTATAAATTCAACCTATTGCAAAGAAAATAAAGGTTATTAATTTACCATGAAGGATATTCGTTTGATCATTTACAATTAAAAGCGAATTAAATAGTGGACAATTTAGTTTGATTATTATTTTTGAATGGTTTTATTGCAACAGCAAAACAAACGTACTATTGAGGCGATCAAGCCACAACCATGGTTTAATAACGACACTTTTTGCCAAGTTTGGACGCAAATTGTCACAGGATTGACTTGCAAAACAAGCTCCCCTATTATGTCCTAATTAATCTGTTGTACACTTTTACCTAAAGCAAAAATTCACATAATAAGGAGTTCACCATGCGTTTACTTTTGGCAATAATACTGCCATGGTTTCAATTTTTCACCATTGGCCGACCGTTTGCTGGCATCATCTGCTTAATACTGCAAATTACCTTAATCGGTTGGATTCCCGCGGCAATATGGTCAGTGTATGCGTTGAGTCAGTATAAGACGGATAAGAAGATTGAAGCTTCACTGGGGAAATAGTTAAGGAATGAATTCCGTTACCGAAAAACAAAAAAAGGCACTTAGCATTTAAGCTAAGTGCCTGATTTTTTTATGGAGCGGGAAACGAGATTCGAACTCGCGACCTNNCACTCTACCACTGAGTTATTCCCGCAATAGGTGATGGATTATATGTAACAGTGGCTATGGTGTCAATTGGATTCATACCATTTAACAAGATAACGTTCGGCGTCAATGGCGCTGGTTACCGTGCCATGAATCTCCGCTTGCTCGATGGCCTTAAAACACTGACCTAACTGCTGTCCGCTACACTGTGGAGCCAGTTGCTGAATGCGATCAGTTGACAGCAATGGTTGAATGCGACCATTGTTTTGTGATTGTTGCCATAGGTGCTGCAACGCTAATAATTGTTGTGTGTCGATAATTTCACCAGTGAGCAATTGGCAAAAAATAAGTGATTGAGGAAGTGGTGCATGGTGATGTTGCAGCCACAATAGTTTACCACGATCACTACAGTCTAACTGTTGGTATTCATCGAACTCAGCTGCGGTGGTATTAAGGAAAAAACGGAGCAATTGTGCGACACGCTTTTCGAAATGCAGCCATTTCAAAAGCTTATCTAATTTATCACCATTTACTAAGCAACACCTTAAAATAGCGACAAAAGATGTCAATCTTTCCACACTAAAGCCATTACCGCAGTGAAGGTTTGATTGCTGAGAGACACAATCCTCCTGTTGCTGTTTCAACTGCTGAATTCTGTGCTCACTAGCACGATGGCATTCAACAATTTTGGCGCTGTCACACGACAACGTCAATGCTTCGGCAACACCACAATCGACAAGCAGCCTGAGAGCTGTCTCGCTGTTTACCTCGGCAAAAACCTGACTCAACTCACTGAGTATCCGTTCTCCTGCGACCTGTTTCAGCAGCGGAGCATGGGCAATAAATTGTTGTTGTGTGGCATCATCGGCAAAAAGGTTCAGTTGGGCGCAGTGACGTATCCCTTTCAGGATTCGTAGCGGGTCAGCGGCAATGACGCTATCACCACACATCCTCAATTGATGAGCCGCGAGATCGCCTTGGCCGTTAAGGGGATCAATTAATGCCGCAGCATCAAGGGGCATCTTCAACGGTAATGCCATTGCGTTGATAGTAAAGTCACGTAGAGCGAGATCAATTTCGAGTGAAGGACCACGAAACGGGGCAAAATCAAATTGAAGCTTGGCTGCGCAACGCGTTACAACACGGCTATAACCACGTTGTTGATCAAGGTAAAACCAATGACCGTTGATCTGCTTAGCAAAGGATTTAGCGATACGGCTTGGATCAACAGCACAAACAAAGTCATAATCGGCGCTGTCGCGGTTGAGAAGATGGTCGCGAAGACAACCACCGACAAGATAAAGGGGGTGCGACTCGGCCGCCGCCAATTTGGCAAGCAGACCGAGTTCATTTTTATGTTGAGAAAATATCAACATCCCTATTTTATCCATACATCCATAATGTATAAGTATAACAATTGATGAAAATTATTCAGCAACAGGTTCACTGAAATTGATTTCAGCATTGGTTTTGAGCTCTTCAACCCAAGCATGAAGGAGCTTGGCGCCCTCTTGCTCTTTTAAGAACGAAGAAATTTGTGGTTTGATCTCGTCGAGGTTTAATGATTGCTCCTCTTGACGATCAGTCACTTGGATGAGGTGATAACCAAATGCCGTTTTTACAATATCACTGGTTTCACCAGTCTTTAAAGCAAAAGCAACCGCATCAAATTCTTTAACCATTGAACCTGGTCCGAAGAAACCAAGATCGCCACCTTTGGCACTACTTGGGCAAGCAGAGTGCTCTTGGGCTAAAGCACCAAAGCTTGACTCTTCAGCTTGTAGTTGTTTTTGAATCCCTTCAATCTTCTCTTTTGCCTCACCGCTTTCATCATCGGTTGCTTTGATGAGGATATGGCTAGCACGAACCTGAGACGGCTTACGCATTTTTTCAGGATTGGCATCATAGAACGCTTGAACAACTTCATCCGTTGGCTCATCAGCATCGCTGGCCTTTTTATCGGTCATCATATTTACCGAGAGATCTTGACGGATCATCCGGTAGTAACAGTCTCTATCAATTCCAGCCTTTTCTAAGGTGGCGTAAAACTCCTCAGGGCTTGGGAAATTGCTCATCACTTTTACAGTTTCTTGTTTGATTTTCTCATCGTCAGCAATAACGCCTTCTGCCAGCGCTTGTTGAAAAATCAACTCACGGGCAATGATGCGCTCAACAGCAACCTCTTGGACTTGCTCTGTTTCTTCGTCGCTCAACTGCTCAGCAGTTTTACGAAACATCTCCATTGAATAGCTTTGAATCGCATTAATAAAATCAAAATGACTGATGGGTGTTCCGTTAACGGTAATAGTTTGTTCTGACACGTGAGTCTCCTTAGTTGGTTAAATATCGTTGTTCAACGATTTGCAATTGTTTTGCAAGATGCGCAAATTCAGTTATCGAGAGCGTTTCTCCTCGTCGCTTCATATCAAGTTGTGCATCTTCTGCTGTAATGTCAACCACCTCGGCACTAAAACCTGCTGCACAGAGACAATTGCGTAATGTTTTACGCCGCTGTGCGAATGAGGCTTTAACGACACGACGGAAAAAACCATCATCGTCAACCTCAACTCGTGGCGTTTCACGCCGATCAAAACGCAGAACTTCGGACATCACCTTTGGTGGTGGCTTGAAAGCACTAGGGGGTACAAGAGTAACGCGGCTGATATCGAACCATAGCTGACACAATACCGTCAAGGAACCATACTCTTTTGAGCCGGGCTGTGCCCTGAGACGGTCACCAACCTCTTTCTGAAACATCAGTATCATGCGCGAAATAAGCTGACGATGAGTGATCATCTTAAACAATACTTGACTTGAAATATTGTAAGGCAGGTTGGCGACCAACTTATAATCGGTCTGGTTTAGAATTTGATTCCAATCAATTTTAAGAGCATCACCAACATGGACATGAAGCTTTTCATCGCCATTGTCAGTGAACTGTTGCGCCAAATCACGATCAATTTCAATCAAATCAAGGCGCTGAACCAACGGCAACATTTTGTGCGTTAAGGCCCCCTGCCCCGGACCAATCTCAAGGACATGATCGCTCAGAGAAAGTTCAGCGGCGGCTATAATATGATTAACAACATTTTGATCAATTAAAAAATTTTGGCCAAACCGTTTACGTGGCCGATGAAGTGTACTCATTGATGTTTTACTCTCTTAAAGGGGCGAGGCCAACGGGAGATGCGTAACGTTTTAAGGCTTGGGACCATCCGCAACACCACAGCATAGGACACAGCACTAAGGAGTAAGCCGAAGACAACACTTCCTAAACACATAGGAAGCATCAAATTATAACCGAGTTCAGCAATAGACTCAGAGGTGACCGAATGCGGAAAGTGGATATGCTCCATATTGAGGAGAAAGCGCCCCGTTTCATATTCAGCTGCATAAATTAATGGCGCGGTGATCGGATTACTAATCCACACACCAACAGTGGCTGCGATTTTGTTCTGACCTAAAAACATCGCGACAAAAAAGGCAATCAACATTTGGAAGCCAAATGTTGGCGTCATGCCAATGAAAATCCCTAAAGAAAATCCTTTGGCAATTTCATCGGGCTGTGCGCGTAAACGCAACAAACGCAATAACAGCAATTTAGATTGTCGGATAAGTCCCCATCGACGCCACATAATGTTCTACCGCTTCGATTGTGTATCTGACTGCAACGGACCGCCGACAGAATCAAGAGGCCAGTTAGCCCGAGCATTTAAATCAAGCGGCGATGATAATCCGCGACTCAAGTATTCATCTCCCGCAACAGCGAGCATCGCGGCATTATCGGCACATAAAAGTGGCGAGGGAAAAAATACATCGATATTTTTATCACAACCAAACTTTTTAAAGCGTTGGCGCAGGCCGCTATTACACGCAACACCACCGGCAACAACAATGCGCGTTAAGCCGTGTTCTTGAGCAGCTTTAAATGTTTTGCGACTCAGAACATCGACAACTGCTTCTTGAAAACTGGCGGCAAGATGTTGCAGTGTTTTCTCTTCAAGTGGATACTCAAGCTTTTTGATCTGGTTCAGCACCGATGTTTTGATGCCACTGAAGCTAAAATCGAAACCAGGCCGGTGCAACATGGGCCGCGGGAAGTCAAAATATTTTGGATCGCCCTCTTGAGCTAGACGGTCAATTAGGGCCCCACCGGGATAGGTTAACCCTGACATTTTAGCGACCTTATCAAAGGCTTCTCCTGCGGCATCATCCAAGGTTTGACCAATGATCTGATACTGACCAATCCCTTCGACACGGTAAAGGTGGGTGTGTCCACCTGAAACGGCAAGGGCTAGATAGGGAAATTCAATTTGATGCTCTAAAAAAGGTGCGAGGATGTGGCCTTCGATATGGTGGACGCCGACCAGTGGAACTCCCAGTGCATACGCCATCGCCTTGGCATTGGACATGCCAACAAGAAGTGCACCAATCAGTCCAGGGCCAGCGGTGACAGCAATCCCTTCTATCTCAGACAGCTCAACGTTCGCTTGTTGCAACGCCTGTTCGATGACAACAGGACACGCTTCAAGGTGTTTACGGGCCGCGAGTTCAGGCACCACACCACCGTAACAAGCATGGAGGTCAACCTGAGAGGCTATAATATTGCTTAAAACTTCACGGCCATCGCGAACGACAGCCGCCGAGGTTTCATCACAAGAGGATTCAATAGTAAGTATCAGCATGAGTCTTTTTATTATTGAGTAGATTAAAGCAAGTTAGCGGCAAGCTCTGCCAAACCAGAACGTTCACCGTGCGACAAGGTAACATGACCAGAGATCGACTGCCCCTTAAATTTTTCTACGGTATACGTTAGACCATTACTTGAGGCATCGACATATGGATTATCTATTTGGTAAGGATCGCCCGTTAAAACGATTTTTGTCCCCTCACCAGCCCGGGTGATAATGGTTTTTATCTCGTGCGGTGTCAAGTTTTGTGCTTCATCGACAATCATATATTGATTGGGGATCGAGCGACCACGAATGTAGGTAAGTGGCTCAATCTCCAGAATACCCATATCAACCAATTCACGATATCCACGCTTACGCGTACCACGTTCCTCTACTGCACCAAGAAGCAGTTCAACATTGTCAAAAATAGGTTGCATCCACGGAGCCAACTTCTCCTCGACATCGCCGGGGAGAAAACCAAGGTCGCGTCCCATAGGAAATACTGGCCGTGACACCAGAAGACGGCTATATTCGCGATCATCAGCAGACTTTTGCAAGCCCGCAGCGATGGCTAACAGAGTTTTACCTGTGCCCGCCTTACCCACTAAGGTCACAACTTGAACGGCAGGATCTAACAACAGATCAAGAGCAAACTGCTGTTCGCGGTTACGCGCTTGCAGTCCCCATATCCCCTCTTTTGGAACTTTCACCAGTGGCTGCAACCTCCTCATTACGGCATCGTAACGTGCTAGGGCAGTATGAGAAAGATTCCCTTCATCAACCAAGGTGATGCATTGATTCGGCAATAAAGTGGTTTCCTCATCCTCATCAAGGAAACCTTGACCATAAAAATGATCGACAACATTCGCCGCGACAATACGTTCACAGGTACCAGTATAGAGTTCATCTATGGAAACCTTATCGTTTTCGTAATCCTGAGCAACCAGTCCTAACGCATCAGCTTTAATTCGTAAGTTGGTATCTTTGGTAACAAAGATAATTTGACATTCAAATTCTTTTTTTAACGCCAACGCTACCGATAGAATTTTGTTGTCTGCGCGATCGATCTGTAATTCAGGCGGCAAGTTTTCAACTTGATCTCGCGAAAGAAGAACAACAGTAAGAGTACCGCCATTTTCAAGTGCAATACCATCCGTCAGCCTACCCTTGGTGCGTAATTTGTCCAGCATCCGCGACACCTGCCGCGCATTACGACCAATTTCATTCAGATCTTTCTTAAAGGTATCGATCTCTTCAATCACTGTAATGGGGACATAGACATCGTTATCTTGAAATTTCAAATAAGCTTGAGGATCATGTAACAACACATTGGTATCAAGGATAAACTTTTTAATCATAATACCTCACCAGTTGGAGTCAATGAATCAAACAGATGCTGCAGACGAAGAGTCACCAATAATTTCAAATATTGCAGTTAACAAACAATCAATCTCTTCTTGTGTATTGAAGTAACCTGGACTGATGCGA
>MAXR01000030.1 GCA_001751155.1 Desulfuromonadales bacterium C00003068
GGCAAATCCAGCAAAAAGAGCTGCCAGCCATGGTGCAAACGATCCTTGAAGAGACAGGTTGCCCGGCTCAGGCATTAGAACTGGAGATCACTGAGAGTTTTTTGATGCAACAGCCGCAACAATCCATTGCGGTACTACAAAAGATTAAAGAGCTTGGCGTAGAACTGTCGATTGATGACTTTGGCACCGGACACTCATCCCTCAACTATCTGAAGCGGTTCCCAATAAATCGGTTAAAAATCGACCGCTCATTTGTTGCTGACGTTCCTGAGGATGAAGAAGACAATGCTTTGGTAAAAGCGATTATCGCCATCGGTAAAAGCCTGAACCTCAGCGTTATTGCCGAGGGGATTGAGACCTTAGATCAAAGCAACTTCTTAACCGAAAACGGCTGTCATGAGGGGCAGGGGTATCTCTATAGTCGCCCTGTCGATGCCAACCAGATTGAATTATTGTTGAAAAATCAACAACGCAGTTAATCGGTTGCCACTACACCAACTGAACCACTTAACAACATCCATTTATTTGCTTTATTCAATAAATCACAATATGCTGAAGAAATTACTACCCCCAACACTCAAAGGGAACCACTTTGAATAAAGCGATCAACAACGGTACAGCGCAAAGGTGTAGTTTAAAAAAATATGCACTGGTAACCATTGCACTGTGGAGCCTGGTCATTGCCCTGTCTATTTACGTCAACCACCAATTGAACACCAAACACCTGCTGGATATTGGCAAAACCATTGCCCGCGCCTCCTTTGAAAAAGATATTTTATACCGGCGTTGGAATGCTGCTCAAGGTGGTGTATATGCTCGGCAATCCGAAACGACTGCACCAAACCCCCATCTACATATCGCTGAACGAGATATCACCACTCCCCTTGGCAAGCAACTTACGATGATTAATCCCGCATACATGACTCGTCAGGCACATGAAATTGGCCGGTTAACAAATGGGATACAGGGACATATCACCAGCCTCAACCCTATTCGACAAGCAAATAAAGCCGACGTCTGGGAGAAACAAGCTCTGGAGCAATTTGAACTGGGAGTCGCAGAGGTTAGCTCCTTTGCCATGCTACATGGGAAAAAATATCTGCGCTTGATGCGCCCGTTAATCACCGAAAAAGGATGTTTAAAGTGTCACCAGCAGCAAGGCTATGTTCTCGGTCAAATTCGCGGTGGCATCAGCCAATCGGTACCGATGTCGTTACTTTCTACAACAATGGCGGGCAACCTCACGACAATATGGGTAAAGCACCTCATTTTATGGTTCATCGGCAGTGTCTTTATCTACTTTACCTATTGTGCCCTATCACGCAAAACCCTCGCTTTAGCCGAGGCAAACAAAAAGCTAGAGGTGTTGGCGTTAACCGATGCGTTGACTAACTTATCCAACCGCCGCCACGCCATGCAAATATTACAACTATTGTGGGATGAATCAATTGAACACAACACAGCGTTGGCTTGCATGATGATCGATGCTGACAATTTTAAACAAATAAATGATACCTACGGGCACGATTCTGGCGATATAGTGCTACGCGAACTCGCTAACAAATTGCACGATACAGTACGCACCGACGATATTGTGTGCCGATTAGGTGGCGACGAATTTTTTATTATTTGCCCACACACCGACAAAGACGGGGCCAAGCACATTGCCAACCTAGTGCTCGATAATGTTTTAGCAATGACAGTTAAGACTGGCGACGGTGCATGGCGGGGCAGCATTAGCATTGGTCTAGCGATAAAAACTGATTTAATCCACGACATTGACCAGTTAATCAAAATAGCAGACTTGGGTGTCTATGCGGCAAAAGAAGCTGGCAAGGGGTGCGTAAGAGTGGCAAACGATTAATATCTTAACGACACCAGTCAATAAAGAATCGATAACTTCTGCAAACAACAATTGGTTCAACTAAAAATAACCATGCAGTCCCTCATAGGCATCAAAAAGTTCTAAGAGGGGCTCTATACAACGCCACCAAAACACGGTAGAATGCCCGTTTAGACCAATCTACTCTGCCCTGAGGTGGCTATGGCACAACCAACTAGCGCTGAAAAAAAAATCATCCACGCCATCATTGCCGTATTAAAAGAGCGCCCCGGCCTCGATGCTGAATATATTATGAGCGGCCCCAGCCAAGAGGACTCACTATCGCCTATTTTCAGTGGTTCCCTGCGCCTATTTGGCGATTGGGGCAGTGTAACGTTGCCGATTTTTCTCGCCTGGCGCATTACTCCGCAACAGGCGCAGCTGCTCATTTTTCAACTGCAAGCATTTAAAGATCAACACCCATTACTGTTAGCAGACTACGTTCCCGAAAGTTTAGCGTCTCAACTGAGACAACATCAGCTCGATTATCTCGACACCATCGGTAATGGCGCAGTCTACGCATCGCCGCTGTTCTATGAAGTGAGTGGCAAACGGAAAAAAACGCCAAAGTTACTGGCAAACCGCAGCCTGCAATCTTCTGGTTCCAAGATACTCTATCAACTACTCAAAGATCATCAACTGTGCAATCAGCCCTATCGCACTATTTCTCAACGTGCAAAGGTTGCGTTGGGAGCTGTTGGACCCGTTATCAAAGAATTACAGACTAAAAAACTACTCGTTAATGACACACAGAAACAGCGCCACGTCAGTCACCGCACTGCCCTGCGCAACCTATGGGAAACCGCCTATCTCGGTCATTTAAGGCCAAAGCTTGAATTTGAGCGCTGTGCCCTGAGTGCCCCGTGGACGCTGGACAACCTACCGTCACTAATCAAACAACAACACCTTGAAGACCAAGTGATTATTGGTGGCGAACTCGCAGCTTCATTTTTTTGCGAAAACATTCGCCCCGAATCCGCGACATTGCACCTTGAAAAAGGTGCGGCGCTCAAGCTCATGCTGCGCCTTCGCCTTACCCCCTGTGACGATGGTCCAATCACTATTATTCATCAATTTGCCCACAACAATGCCTTTGATCAACGCTCCCCAGAAGGGCTACAACTTGCCGATCCACGCTTGGTGCGTTGCGAACTACTCTATGGTGAACAAGCGGAATTCGTCGCCATTGCTGGGGCCATCGAACAACTGTATCTGTTTACTGAAGAACACGAAATTGATCGCTCCGTTTAACAAAGGACTTCCATGAATAAAATCATTCTCTTTTTTGCCACCAATGCAGGCCTTGGCTATGCACCCGTGGCCTCCGGCACCTTTGGCACACTGATGGGGATCCCCCTTTTCTACTTCATGGCGCCATTAAGCCCTGAACTTTTCGCTCTCACATGGCTAGCGATTTTGCTGCTGTCATTCTGGAGTGCCAGCCACGCCGGTAAAATTTTCAAGGTGACCGATGACGGCCGCATTGTCATTGATGAGCTGATTGGCTACCTCACCACCATCGCCTTTTTACCCTTTAATTGGCCGATAGCCATTGCCGGTTTTCTGCTGTTTCGTTTTTTTGACATTGTCAAAATTTGGCCTGCATCATGGTTTGATACCAAAGTCAAAAACGGCTTTGGCGTAGTGATGGATGATGTCGTTGCTGGAATCTATGCCGCAATGTGCTTGCGCTTACTGATAAATTTTGCACCACAACTTTTTTAACCGTAACAATGAGGCCAGCAATGAAACTTGCAATTGTGACCATTGGCGATGAACTCCTCAATGGCGATGTCATCGACACCAACACTGCTGACATTGCTCAAGCACTACGTTGTGCAGGTTATGAAGTGGATCAAGCCTTAACCCTTAAAGACGCGCCACAGCAGATAGCCGCCACCCTCCAACACCTCAACAAAAACAAGACCATTGCCATCGTCTGTGGTGGTCTCGGCCCGACCCGCGACGACGTAACCGCGCGCGCTGCGGCCCAAGCCTACCACCTAACCTTAGCTCTCAACGATACCGCCCTCGACCAGATCAAAGATTTTTTCCAACGTTCGGGTCGCACCATTCCAGCAGGCAATGAAAAACAAGCCCTTATTCCCCACAAGGCACAAGTGATGGAAAATCGATGTGGCACGGCTCCCGGCTTTATCATCAGCCACAACAACTGCCTTGCTTTTTTTATGCCTGGGGTTCCCCATGAGATGGGCGAAATGCTCCAACGCAATGTCATTCCAGCCCTGCAACAGCTGCTCAAACCAACACTATATTGCGCTGAACGGGTGCTTAAAGTATTCGGCCTGCCTGAAAACAGCATAGAGCGTGAACTGCCCGCCAACCTTTTCCCAGCCGAAGTCTCACTGTCATTTCGGCTTGAGTTCCCATTGGTATTGGTCAAGTTAAACGCGCAGGGCCACGACGAAACCCTGCTTGATCAAGCGGAGCAACTGGTCCGACAAAAACTTGGCCAACACGTTGTCGCCCACGGCAATGAAAGCCTAGCCGAAGTTGTCGCTAAAAAGCTCATCAACGCTGAAAAGAACCTCGCCCTTGCTGAGTCGTGTACGGGTGGGCTGATTGCAAAATTACTCACTGATTGCGCAGGCAGCTCGGCTTTTTTTGAACGCGGAGCGGTAACCTACGCCAATTCAGCCAAACATGACATGCTAGGGGTCTCTGAACAATTATTACTCGACAAAGGTGCCGTAAGTGCAGAATGTGCTCAGGCAATGGCCAACGGCATTCGTCTGCGAGCTAAAACAAACTTTGGCCTCGCGGTGACTGGCATTGCTGGCCCCGGCGGCGGCACCGTTGAAAAGCCCTGCGGAACCGTCTTTATTGCCTTGGCAACGTATCAAGGAACTGAGATTCGCGAGTGCCATTTTAGTGGCGACCGCACGCAAGTCCGAATTAAAACAGCCTATACCGCTCTTGACTGGCTGCTGCGCAGCCTATAAAGACTAGGAGGCTGTCGGACAGCCTCCTAGCGATCGAATGTAAGAAAGTATTGAATTAATCGCACTTTTCATGCTATCGATTAACGTTTAAGAAAAACAATAAAACACCTCACCATTTTAACAACAAAGAAACAACGCTTAACCTGGCGAGTTAATCCATTATTTCTCATAGGAGAACGCATACACATGGCGACAGATAACCGCAAACAAGCACTTGACTTAGCAATGGGGCAGATCGAAAAACAGTTTGGCAAAGGCAGTATCATGCGCTTGGGTGAAGACAATATCATGCGCGATATCTCCACCATCCCAACTGGCTCCCTTGGCTTAGATGTCGCCCTCGGTATAGGTGGCGTTCCACGCGGACGAATTGTTGAGATCTACGGCCCAGAATCATCAGGTAAAACAACGCTCGCCCTGCACATTATCGCTGAAGCACAAAAGCAAGGTGGTATTGCCGCCTTTGTCGATGCTGAACATGCCCTCGACATGACCTACGGGCGTAAACTCGGCGTTAACGCCGACGATCTCCTCGTCTCGCAACCCGACACCGGCGAGCAAGCTCTGGAGATTGTTGAAGTCCTTGTCCGCAGTGGCGCGATTGACGTACTCGTCGTCGACTCCGTGGCCGCGCTGGTTCCCCGTGCTGAGATCGAAGGGGAGATGGGCGATTCGCACATGGGCCTACAAGCACGATTGATGTCGCAAGCGTTACGCAAGCTCACTGGAACTATTAGCAAATCGAACTGCTGCGTTATTTTCATCAACCAAATTCGGATGAAAATTGGGGTGATGTTTGGCAACCCTGAAACCACAACAGGTGGTAACGCCCTCAAATTTTACGCCTCAGTACGGATGGATATTCGTAAAATTGCCACCCTCAAACAGGGGCAAGATGTGATCGGCAACCGCACTCGTGTCAAAGTGGTTAAAAACAAAACCGCTCCGCCATTTAAAGAAGCGGAATTTGACATCATGTTTGGTGAAGGGATCTCAAAAGTGGGTGAACTGGTTGACCTCGGTGTTGCCAACGACATTGTCACCAAAGCTGGTGCATGGTTTTCTTGCGGCGATGAGCGCATTGGTCAGGGTCGAGAGAATTCAAAACAATACCTGAAAGAGCATCCTGAACTGGCTAATCGCATTGAAGAACAAGTTCTCGAGCTGTACGGTCTCTCTGATATTGATGAACCTGAAACTCAGGAGTAATCGCATATGGAACTCAACGACATCCTCGGTATGGCGATCAAGGCGAACGCATCAGATATACACCTTAAGGTGGGACTACCACCAGTGTATCGAATTGATGGAGCATTACGCCCGCTACCTAATGCACCACGCTTAACACCAGAAGATATTCGCAAAATAGCCTATGCGATGATGAGTGAGCAGCAACGTGAACGCTTTGAGCGCTCCAACGAACTGGACCTCGCTTATGGGGTTGCCGGGATGGGCCGTTTTCGTGTCAACATGTTTACCCAACGTGGCTCAATCTCGATGATTCTGCGCACCATACCTTTTAACGTGCAAACCCTTGAAGAGTTAAAGATGCCCGCTATCATCAAAAAGCTCACCCAAGAGCAGCGCGGCTTAATTCTCGTTACCGGAACCACGGGCTCGGGTAAGTCGACCACGTTAGCCAGTATGATTGATAGTATTAATGCCAACCGTACCGCTCACGTGATCACCATTGAGGACCCTATCGAGTTTTTACATCGTGACAAAAAAAGCATCATCAATCAGCGTGAAGTGGGTGTCGATACTGAGACTTTTGCTGGTGCCTTAAAATCCGCCTTACGGCAGGATCCTGATGTCATTCTTGTCGGTGAGATGAGAGATTTTGAAACGATTGAAACCGCTTTAACGGCAGCCGAAACGGGCCACTTGGTTCTTTCGACCCTCCACACCATTGATGCTCAAGAGAGTATCAACCGGATTGTCGGTGCTTTTCCACCCTTTCAACAACGACAAATTCGGCTACAATTGGCATCGATCCTCAAAGGTGTAGTGTCGCAGCGCCTTGTCCCCTGCGCCGATGGCAAGGGGCGAGTTCCTGCTGTTGAAGTGATGGTTTCCACCGCTCGCGTGCGCGAGTTGATTGACGATAAAGAGAAAACAAAAATGCTGCGTGACACCATTCAGCAAGGCTACGATACGTACGGTATGCAGACCTTTGACCAATCGTTAATGGGCTTACTTAAAGATGACCTCATCACCTTTGATGAAGCGCTTCGCCAAAGTTCTAACCCCGATGATTTCAGGCTCAAGATGTCAGGGATCTCATCGTCTTCTGACCTCAGCTGGGATCAGTTCGGTGCCAATGACGAACAAGGGGATGAAAACAACTAATCGTGTCGACACCTCCGAAGGCATACCCTCTTGCCCTACGTTGGTTGACGCTGCGCTCTCGTAGCGAAGCAGACCTGCGCCAACGGTTACAGCAAAAGGGCTGTGATCATGAGGAGATAGAACACGCCTTGCAGCGCTGCTGTGAACTTGGCTATATCGACGATCAACGTTACGCCATTGAGCGTGCAGGACAACTGATGCGCCGCGGTCGCGCCGTTGGAATTCGACTGAAACAGGAACTAAAAAAAGAGGGGATCAACGAACAGCAAGCACAGCAAGCCATTGAGCATTGCTGCCACGATCTCGACGAGGGGCAGATTCTTGCTGACCTCGTGCAACGGCGCTACGCGAGCACCGATTTCACGCATCTCGACCAACGTGAACAGCGCCGAATTGTTAATTACTTACAACGCCGAGGGTTTCCCCTCAGACTGATTTTGGATCATCTTAAAAAGAAAAAGGACACCTCATGCTAAGCGCTAACGACATCCGTGCCCGTTTTATCCAGTATTTTGAAAAGCAAGGCCATCAGGCCGTTTCATCATCATCTTTGGTGCCACACAACGATCCCACCCTGCTGTTTACCAACGCGGGGATGAACCAATTTAAGGACCTTTTTCTTGGTGCTGAGACGCGCGATTATGTCCGTGCCACCTCATCACAAAAATGTGTTCGCGCTGGCGGTAAGCATAATGATCTAGAAAATGTCGGTCGTACCGCCCGCCACCACACCTTTTTTGAGATGCTCGGCAATTTTTCCTTTGGCGACTATTTTAAAACCGATGCCATCCGTTTCGGCTGGGATTTCCTCACCAAAGAGATGGGACTACCCATCGAACACCTGTGGGTTTCAGTCTTTGAAGATGACGACGAGGCCTTCAATATCTGGCGCGATGAGATCGGTGTTCGTGAAGAGCGCATTTTACGCCTCGGTGAAAAAGACAACTTCTGGGCGATGGGCGACACCGGTCCTTGTGGCCCCTGTAGTGAAATCCATATCGACCAAGGGGAAGAGATGACCTGCGGCCCCGATTGTGCTTTAGGGGTTTGCGATTGCGACCGCTATTTAGAGCTATGGAATCTGGTCTTTATGCAGTATGAGCGCGATGCCAGCGGCACCCTCACGCCGCTGCCAAAACCATCTATCGATACCGGCATGGGCCTTGAGCGCATCACCGCTGTCGTCCAAGGGGTAAAGAGTAACTACGATACCGACCTCTTTCGGGCCATCATCGGCAACATTGAGCAGGTGACTGGAAAAACATACGGCGACAACGAAGAGAATGATGTCTCCATGCGTGTCATGGCCGACCACAGTCGTGCCACCGCATTCTTAATCGCTGACGGCATTCTGCCAAGTAATGAGGGCCGTGGTTATGTTCTGCGTCGCATCATGCGTCGCGCGGCTCGCCATGCCAAGATGCTCGGTTCTAGCGAACCAATATTATTCAAAACATGCCGTTTCGTTA
>MAXR01000031.1:0-1503 GCA_001751155.1 Desulfuromonadales bacterium C00003068
ACGGTATCCACGTCGCGAATATGTTCCAGCAGGCGTTCAGCCACCGTTTTAAGTATTTCGTCACCAGCACTATGGCCAAGACTGTCGTTGATTTTTTTGAAATTATCCAGATCGAGAAACAACACTGCGCCATGGAGATTTGCCCGTTTAGCGTATTGAATGGAGTGCTCCAGACGGGCGCTCAGCAGCAAGCGGTTGGGCAGCCCAGTCAGGGGGTGGTGGTGGGCTAGGTAATCAAGTTGTTCCGTAGCCTGTTGGCGGGCAGAGATATCCCGCATAATACCATGAACAACGGTTCCCTCATCGGTCGGAACAGCTGTGGCTGAAATTTCGACGGGGATGATGTCGCCATTTTTACTCAGGTGGTTCCATTCAAAATGATGACTGCCCTGGGTGTAGGCAATTTCGATCATCTCACGCCCCAGAGTGCTGGATTCTGCGCCACTAGGTTGTAACTTCGGTGATATTTGTGCCGGTGTCTTATGGAGCAAATCATCCCTACTGGCGTATTTCAGTAGATCCACCGCCGCATTGTTGCAGTCGATAAACACACCGTCTTTGTATATAACCATGGGATCCGTCGAGTTTTCAAAGAATGTTCGATAACGCTTTTCGCTGTGGCGCAATTGTTCCCTGACTTGATACTCCTCAGTCACATCGCGAAAAACCAGCACCACACCAGTGATGATGCCGCTAGCATCGTGGATGGGGGCTGCAGAATCAGCGATCTGGTATTCGTCACCACCTTTGGCGATAAGCATGGTGTGGTTGGCAAGCTCAACGGTTTTGCCGCTTTTAAGGACTTGTTGAATCGGATTATCCGCTTCGCTATGGGTTGTGGCGTTGACAATATGAAACACATCCGTTAACGGCCTGTCTTTGCCTTGCATAACGCTCCAGCCCGTCAACCTTTCAGCGACAGGATTCATGCGGGTGATATTGCCCTGGGTGTCCGTGGCAATGACGGCATCGCCGATGGAATCAAGGGTGGTCTGCAGGTTCTCTTTTTCAGTGAAAAGATGTTGCCGCGCCACTACCTTATCCTGCAACATGATGTTGACATCGCCGGCCATCCGGTAGAGCTCTTTAAAGCGAATCAGGCTGAGATCGATCGCCTTATCGTCGGACGATGCCTGTTCGATAGAAGTGACAAACAGGGAGAAGTCACCTAGCAGGCGTTGACTGATGAGGTGAATCAGCAGCAGAAACAGGATGAGTAGTAGTACTGTTGTTGTCAGGGTGATTTGTATATCCTTGTTTAGTTGATGATTCAGTTCCGTCTGCAATTGGACAATCTGGTTTTCTACATCATCGAGGTAAACACCGGCACCAACCAGCCAATTCCAATCGGGAATGCCATAAATAAATGAAGATTTTGGTGACTCTTGATCTGTATTAGTCAGTTTTTGAAACGAATAATAGATGAAATCACCTTCAGGTTGCATGGCCGCAGCATACTCTTTGGCGAAAAGCTCCTTGGTCTTTTGTGGATCCTTGTCGAAA
>MAXR01000031.1:1567-18920 GCA_001751155.1 Desulfuromonadales bacterium C00003068
TAAGCTATTGATGAAGATATAGCCTTCTTTACCAAAGCGTATATTGCTGATTTCGGCTAACAGTTTCGCCTGAATCTGGCGTTCAATAACCGTTACACACAGGCTGGTACCGATAAGCCAGTTATACGGCTCAAACCGTTTGACGAAGGATATTCTCTTATGATCTCTTTTCTCGCCGTCCGGCGTCGTCCAGAGGTAGTCATAACGCCCTTCACCGGCTTGTTCAGTAATGGCGATCATCTCTTTGAATATATATTTACCGTGGTTTTCCTGCACCTTCAGCAGGTTCGACCCTTCTAACTCCGGCTGTTCAGTAAACAATATCGCTGTGCCATCCAGCCTAGTGACAAAATGGCCGCCATGCTGTTGTTTGACGTAGATCGGTCTCAAGGCGTCGATGATCAGTTGTTGGATCTCTAGCGCTGGCTTTGTCAGGTGATATTGTTGGTAGAGGTTTTGGGCGATGGCGTAGGCTTGGTAGGCCCGCTGTCGGGCAATCTCTTGGGTCTGTTTTTCAGTCTGTGCGCGTTGGTAATCTATCGCTGCGACAACCCGCTCCACTTCATGCTGAATCAGGGCTTTTTGTTCGGTGACATAATCGTTGCGCATGGTTGCGGCGCGTTGATTAAATTGATGGTGACTACGTGAAATTTGCAGGACGACAATGACCACGGTTAGCAGCATAAACGAGGTGATAAAGAGCACTTTAATGGTGTTTATCAATTTGATCCGTTTTTTCATTGCATCCCTCAGTTAGCCCTCAGCTGAGGCCGTGGCAACAGTAATACTGTATTTTATATCGCGCCATACTGTTTCGCGTCAACTATCTTGTCCGGTTTGACGACAATTAAAATGGCCGAAAAGGGTGAATTCAAGTTGGAAAAGCGAGGAAAAGCGTAAGTCATATGGAAGGGCTCCCGGGCAGGTCTATCGTGTGGCCGCGGTCTTATTTCTTCTAATTAGTCAACTTGATTGCAGTGCTAGCATTGTGTAGCGATTATTTTAATTTGCAAGAATTTTTAGATGAGTATTCTGGTCTAGGTGCTGTTCGTTTTGTTGAGCGATTACGCCAGAGCTATGTTGAGATGGTGGAGAATATAACGACTTTTAAAGATATCTCTCCTGCTCGCAGAAGGATGGTTCAGGGGAAGAGTCTTACTGTGCGAGAATATGTTCTGAACGCTGGCGCACGAGATTTTTTTAGTTCTGTACTGGGTTCCTGATGAGTCAACAGAGCCCGTTTTACTTTAATTGGTGGCCAAAATCGTTTCAAGTGGAAGGTATCAACGTAGGGTCTATCTCCTGTTGATTTGTTACATGTTCAAGTGTTTGTTGTTGGGTCTCGTCTCTAAAACCGGTGGATTTCGTTTTCTAGGGGTAAACGACGCTTGAAGCCTATAAGTGACAAATAAATTTTTTATTACCCACTACCCAATAAAAAAGCCCTCTACCCAATCGGCAGATCGATTTAAAATTACAGAAACAAGGTTTACTTACCCCATCTCTCCACAATCCGCGCAATTTCATTCTTCATTGCCTTTCAATGTATTCAGATGTATTCTTAGTGAATACATTGCTGTCAGGGGAGGGTTCAGATGAAAACAACTACAGTAAGAATGGATGATCAACTTGTTGACCGCGTTGATGGAATAGCGAAATCTCTAAGTCGTTCAAGGTCGTGGATTATTAAGCAAGCCCTTGAGCGTTACGTTGACTACGAAGAGTGGTATGTGAAAGAGGTTGAGAACGCTTTGCTGGAGGTTGAGCATGGCGAGGTTTCTAGTGATCAAGAGGTGGCAACGGTTTTTGATAAGTGGGGCGTAGATGCGCGTTAAGTGGACTAGAACGTCCCTAGCGAACCTAGATGCTGCGGTTAAGTATATTGCTCGGGATGATTCGCGGGCAGCGCAAAAAGTTGCACAGAAAATTTGGGATAGCTCGCAGATGCTGGCGTTGAGACCTGCACTTGGTCGGCTCGGCAGAGTGTCAGGAACGAGAGAGCTAATTGTTGATGGTTTGCCCTATGTTTTGCCTTATATCCAAAAAGATGATTCAATTTATATTCTGCGGGTGATTCATACCGCAATGAGGTGGCCTGATAGTTTTTGATGGGATGGCCATCGTAACCTCCAATTTTAATCTATTCAAATTCCCCTATCTCAATAAAAAAGCCCTCTACCAAATCGGCAGAGGGCTTTAAAATCACAGAAACAAATAGGGTTTACTTACCCCATTTCTCCACAATCCGCTTAACCGCTTCTTCAACATTTGCCCGCTCACCAAAGGCGCTGAGACGGAAGTAACCTTCACCACTTGGACCAAAACCACTACCCGGTGTACCAACAACAAAACACTCGTTAAGGAGTTTGTCGAAGAAATCCCAGCTGGTCATCCCTTCTGGAGTTTTTAACCAAATGTAGGGGGCATTTACGCCGCCGTAGCAGGTGATGCCAGCAGCTTCGAGGCCTTCACGGATGATTTTTGCGTTAGCCATGTAGAAATCGATGATCTCTTTGACTTGCGCCCAACCTTCGTCAGAATAAACGGCTTCGGCTGCTTTTTGTACCGGGTACGATACACCGTTAAACTTGGTGCATTGACGACGGTTCCACAGTTGGTTGAGGGAAACCTTTTCGCCGTTTTCGGTGGTGGCCATCAATGTTTCGGGAACCACGGTCAAACCGCAACGTACGCCAGTGAAGCCCGCTGTCTTTGAGAAGCTACGGAACTCGATAGCGCACTGTTTAGCGCCTTCGATCTCGTAGATTGAGTGAGGGATATGCGCTTCAGTAATGAACGCTTCGTATGCCGCATCAAATAGAATGACTGCATCGTTGGCAAGGGCGTAATCGACCCATACTTTGAGCTGCTCTTTGGTTGCTACGGTACCTGTAGGGTTGTTGGGGTAGCACAGATAGATGATGTCCACTTTTTCAGTGGGTAGAGCAGGGGAGAAGTTGTTCTCCTCGGTGCATGGCATGTAAACGAGGCCTTCGTAGTAGCCTTGCTCGTTGGCCTGACCTGTGCGACCAACCATAACGTTGGTGTCGTTGTAAACAGGGTAGACTGGGTCGCCGATAGCCACTTTGCAGCTCAAATCGAAGATGTCGAGAATGTTTGAGCTATCGCATTTTGAACCGTCAGAGATGAACACCTCAGAGGTTTTAAGCTCAACACCAAGTGGTGCATAGGATTTATCAATGATGGTTTGTGCTAACCATGAGTAGCCTTGCTCTGGGCCGTAACCGTGAAATGAGCTGCCTTTGGCCATGTCGTCAACGCCAGCGTGAAATGCTTTGAGTACCGCAGGAACGAGGGGCTTGGTGACATCGCCAATACCGAGACGGATCACTTGATCGTTCGGGTGGGCGGCAACAAATTCGTTGACGCGGCGGCTAATTTCAGGGAAAAGGTAGCCAGCTTGAAGCTTAAGATAGTTATCGTTTAAACGAGCCATGGTGCGAAAACCTCCAATAAAAGTAAGTGACAATCGAAATTTATATGATTTTATTTTGTGTGTTGTTCAGGTTGTGCGGGCGCGTCGCTCACTTGTTCGGCGTTTTGCTGTGTTGCGCAATCGCCGCAGCCCCAGCGGGTCAGTCCTCTAACATCGCGACCTAAACCTTGCCAGGTTTCGCAGCCAGATAACATGAGTGTTAGAGCTAACGCTGTGATAACGCGGAGTGTTGTCTTCACCGTGCCCCCTGTTCTACTTTGCCAAATGGACCTATTTCAGGTCGAGAACATCGTGCATGTCGTACATGCCGGGTTCCTTGGCTTGCATCCACTGGCACGCGCGTGCTGCGCCACGGGAAAACATCTCACGGCTCATGGCGCGGTGGGTGATCTCAATGCGCTCACCCATGCCGATGAAATAAACCGTGTGCTCGCCGACAATATCGCCGCCACGAACGGTTTGCATGCCGATNNNTTCACCCATCCGTACTGCGGTGCCGGAAGGGGAATCTTTTTTCTTGTTGTGATGCAGCTCGACAATCTCGACATCAAAGTCTTCACCGAGAATGTTAGCCGCCTCTTTGAGCAGTTTAAAGCAGGCGTTAACACCAACACTCATGTTGGGTGCCAGCATAACCGCAATGTTACTGGTGATGTCAGCCAGTTGTTGTCGTTGCTCGGGAGTGAAACCTGTTGAGCCGATCACCATCTTTTTACCCAGTTCAGCGCACACTTTGGCGTTGGCAAGGGTGACTTCAGGGAAGGTGAAGTCGATGAGGATATCGGCAGCAAGAAGTTCTTGCTCCAGTTTGTCACCGATGATCACGTCGAGAGCACCGCAACCAGCGATGAGGCCAGCATCTTGACCCACCATCGGGTGACCAGCGCGCTCAATGGCAGCGGTGAGGGTGATCCCTTCCGCTTCCGTTACTGCCTTAATTAGGAAACCTCCCATGCGGCCAGCGGCACCAATTACAGCAATTTTCAACATGATCTTCCCTTTCGCCAAGTGGCTAAATACAACCTATCCGAGTTCGCGGACGGACTCGGATAGGTGGAGTGTGTCTTTATAAAATAGTGATTGGTGTTAAATCAAGCCGTAGGTTTTCATGACTGATTTAAGTTTCTCTAGGCTTGCAGGTTGCAGGTCAACCAATGGTTGACGAATCGTTTCGCTGCAACGACCCATGAGTGATAAAGCCGTTTTAACTGGCACAGGGTTGGATTCGATAAACATAGCGTTATGGATATCGAGCATCTTCAAGTGCATGGCACGAGCATCATCCCAGCGGCCTTCGTTGATGGCAGTGACCATCGCTTTGACCTCTTTAGGCATGATGTTGGCGGTGACAGAGATGATCCCTTTTGCGCCACAGGCCATAAGCGGTAAGGTGAGAAAATCGTCGCCAGAAAGCACGTCAATTTTGTCGCCCGCTTTAGAGATGATTTCACTCGCCTGTGTCACATCGCCAGAAGCTTCTTTTACGGCAACAATGTTGTCGATTTCAGCAAGGCGAATCGTTGTTTCAGCAACCATGTTCATACCAGTGCGCCCCGGTACGTTGTAAAGCACTTGAGGTAATGCAACCGCCTCAGCAATGGTTTTATAGTGTTGATATAAGCCCTCTTGCGAAGGTTTGTTGTAGTAAGGGCTGACAAGGAGAATGCCATCTGCACCCATCTCTTTGGCGTGCAAGCTCATCTCAACCGCTTCAGCCGTTGAGTTTGATCCGGTTCCGGCAATAACAGGAACACGGCCATCTACTTGCTCGATACAGGCGCGAACCACAAGGTCGTGCTCGTCGTAATTGAGTGTTGCCGACTCGCCAGTGGTGCCGCAAGGGACAATTACATCGGTGCCGCTCTCAATTTGGAACTCCACCAATTGACGGAACTTATCTTCATTTACGGAGCCGTCCTCGTTAAACGGGGTAATAATGGCTACCATTGATCCTCTAATCATTGTGTCCTCCTCAAGACAAACCAATCACGGTATAAAGCATCGAACGTGTCGCCTAGTGGCCACGCGTAGCGAAATAATAAATACAATCTTTAGCTGATAGCATAACTTTTGTTTAAAGTAAAGCGGCTAGCCGTCTGCTAAGGGCGTTTCGGCTCCACCTTCACTTCAGTTGAGAAGGTACTCTCAAGCTGTTGCTCGCCAATAGTGATCACGCTGCGCAGGGAATAACTATACACAACATCATTTTTAACCGTTGAATCTTCGTAGTTAAGGCTGGTAAGCGGCGCATCGTTTAGGGGCGTCGCGGTAAAATAGGTGTCTCCACTACGGCGATACAGGTTGTAACCGATTAATTGAACCCCTTGGCGTGTTTCGCTGGCTGCATCCCAACTGATTCGGGCTTGGCGATCAAGCCCTGTACCAACGAGATTCGCTGGCGAGTCGGGTGGTGTAAAACACGGCCGATGAACGAGTTTACTGGCACCATCTAGGCCCTCTGTCGTATAGGGGATGATCTTGTAGCGGTAGCCCATCTCCTCTTCAACAGCATTATCCCATAAGTGGATACGGTTACTCTGGCGGTTGTTGCTGCGAAAGTAAGCCAAATCAATCTTACGATACAGATTTTTTGGTGGCCGACATTCGGGGCACCCTTTAGCGAGATCGTAATCCGATTTGTAGATGGCGAAGCCAGCAAGATTTGTTAAGGCTGTGCCGTCCTGATTATGGGTGGGAATCTTCCACGACAGCAGTAAGGCGTTGCCTTTTTGCTCCAAGGTGATCGAATCCGCCCCCTTGGGTAGGGTTTTGAGTAATGGTTGAACGGGGCCAACATTACCGCAACCTGTTAATGCCATAAGGAGTGCCAACGCTAAAATAGCTGCAAACTGAGAGACAACACGCTGGATCATGAACCCTCCTCACGTTGGCTACGTGCCCGTTTGATCTCACGTTCGACGGCGCAGCGAGCGGTGCCACCTGTGGCACGGCGAGCATTGACAGAGGCCTCAAGGGTGACAAATTGGTAGATGTCTTCTTCAATCGATGGGCTGAATTGCTTAAATTCATCGATGGTGAGTTCCGGAATATCTTTGTTGTTCTCAATGCAGTAGCGCACTGTTTTGCCAACAATTTCGTGGGCATCACGGAAAGGGATCCCCTTAGTGACGCAGTAGTCGGCAACGTCGGTGGCGGTTGAGAAACCACGAGCCGCAGCGATGCGCATATTCTCAGCTTTGACATTCATTTGAGCGATCATGTCAGCGAAAATTTTCAAGCTACCCTTAACGGTGTCGATGGTATCGAAAAGCGGCTCTTTATCCTCTTGCATGTCTTTGTTGTAGGCCAGTGGTAGTGCCTTCATCAAGGTTAGCAGGCTGATGAGATTACCGTAAACTCGACCAGTTTTTCCCCGCACCAGTTCTGGCACGTCGGGGTTCTTTTTCTGCGGCATGATGGAGCTACCGGTGCAGAACGCATCGGTGAGTTCAATGAAGCTAAAATCAGCGCTCGACCAGAGTACCAACTCTTCACTTAAGCGTGACAGGTGCATCATCAATGTTGCCGAAGCACCACAGAATTCGAGAGCGAAGTCACGATCAGATACCGAATCGAGGCTGTTACGGGTCACGCCATCAAAGCCAAGATCAGCGGCAACTGATTCCCGGTCGATAGGGAAGGTGGTTCCAGCTAGCGCACCAGCACCAAGAGGGAGTACGTTCATCCGTTTGAGGCAATCACTCATGCGACCACTATCGCGCACGAACATCTCATAGTAAGCGAGCATGTGGTGGGCAAAGAGCACCGGTTGCGCTGTTTGTAAGTGGGTGTAGCCCGGCATGATGGTGGTCAGATTGGCTTCCGCTTGACTGAGCAATGCCCCCTGAAGTTTATCCAAATAGTCGAGGATGGTTTTCATCTCATCGCGTAGATAAAGACGGATATCCACCGCGACCTGATCGTTACGTGAACGACCCGTATGTAGCTTGCCACCAACACTACCAATGCGCTCGATGAGTCGGGCTTCGATGTTCATGTGGATATCTTCGAGAGCTACGGTAAACTCAATTTTTCCCGCTTCGATATCGACTAAAATACCATCAAGACCAGTGCAAATTTGCTCTGCCTCGTCGCTGCTGATGATCTGTTGACGACCTAGCATCCGCGCGTGGGCTTTAGAGCCTTGGATGTCGTAACGGAACATCCGTTGGTCAAAGTCGATGGACGCAGTGAATTCTTCAACAAATTTATCGGTAGGCTGGGTGAAACGACCACCCCAGAGTTTTTTACTCATGTTTGAGCTCCTTACAAATGTGATAACGCATCGGGATTAAAGTTGATCGTTTGCCAGCCGTTTTGCGTTGTAGGTTTAAATATCGTGTGAACTTTAAGTGGCATTCGTGTTGTTCGTGGGTCGAACTCGTGAAATACCGGTAAATTAAAATAGTATAAACGGCTCTGTGCACCAAAGCGTAAGCGACAGACAGGCAGCCCTGAAAAATCGTCGATGGTAAATTCACCGAGTTGTCCTGTGGTCATCTTGTGGCTTTTGTGGATGAAAACCGACGAATGGCCAAAGGTGTCTTGGTCACCACAGTGGGGTAACGATTCGCGTGTGTCAGTGGCACTGTTGCAAAAGGTGGTAATCGTTTCGCGTACTCCGGGTGCTGCCGCCAGGTGCTCACCATAAAAACCGTTGATGACATCGCGAAAGGTATCATGTTCTGGCTTCGGGTTGCACTCAAGAATCGCTAAAAAATCAAGATGCTGGCGTGAACTGAAGAATAACTCGTTGGCGCGCTGAATCACGGTGGTGATATTGGAGTGATACATGGTGCGATAGATGTAGTCAAAACAGATCATCGCCATGAAGTTGAAGCCTGTGGGCTGGCTATGAAACAGCGGGAAAATCTTGCCATGATACAGATCGCGATGATCGAGACTCTCTTCGCCGGCAAAGGGGTGACTTTTGGCTTGGATAAAGACGCGTAAGGTGCCATCGCCCTCTTTAATGGCAATGACAGCCCAATTGACGCGTAAGTGATCAATGTCACCGCAATCCTGATCGGTGGTGATCGATTTGAGCAGTTCGGCGTTATCGGCGCGATAGCGTTCGACGATGGTTTTGAACTGGTGCAGGGCGATGTGTTCCATCCCCAACATGGTGACCGTGTTGGCGCGAAAACGGCTGTCAATCAATTCAATGGCATCGTCGAGGTGGCAGCAGGGCAAGGTCGATTCAGGAAACAGTAAAAAATGGAGCTTTTTCAGGTTGCCGGGGCCTGTCGCAACCAGATCAAGGATCGATTGAATCAACAGCCACTTTTTTTGCGTAATGGCCTCAGGGTCCAGTTCATCGTCAAAGCGAATATGATTCGGGATCTGGCTAATCATGCAATGGAGATGGTGGCCAAGAGGGTAGTTGAGGGTCACCGTTTTATCGACAATATGAAACATCGGCTAACCCCGCTCGTCTGGCAGTGAACACACCCCAGGAATCTCACACTCAGCATCGTCACCAGGCGGTTCGAGGTGGGGCCATACTTGCTCTGGGTAGATGAGGGCTAAAATATGGCGGCTACCAGGTGGAATGTCGAGGTCAGGCAGTTGTTCTGGCGCGAACCACACCGCTTCACTGAGCTCAGCGGGATTCGTTTGCAGTTCGAAAGTAAGTGGTGTGGCGCGATAATAGAGGATGATGTAGTGGTCGTTGTGAGCGCCGATAGCGAGATGCTCATAGACGTCAACGAGGGTATCGATGGAGACTGTTAGGCCGACCTCCTCTTCAACTTCACGGCATAACGCTTGTTTTATCGCTTCGCCGTGGTCAATTTTCCCCCCAGGCATCACCCATTGACCAAAAAAAGGCGGAATGCTGCGCTTAGTGAGGAGGATACGTTGCTGAGCATCAATGATGCAGGCAACAACGGAGGTTTTGATCTGCTTTTGTAGGGGATAAGCCATAAAGCCCACCTTGTGGTGTTGGGCAATAACGAAAGGTTTGAGAAACGCCATCGCTGGAGTGTGTTCACACAACTCCAGCGATGGTTAATGGGTCGGTCTCTAGTGCAATTTAACGCTTGTTGTTCATCATGGTGCGGATACGCAGGCGCAGAGCGTTGAGCTTGATAAAACCTTCTGCATCAGCTTGGTTGTACACTTCGTCGGCTTCAAATGTCGCAAAGTCGACATTAAACAGGCTGTTGGTATCGGAGTGACGACCAACAACGCGGCAGTGGCCTTTGTACAACTTGACGCGAGCTTTGCCGTTAACGGTTTTTTGAGTATCGTCGATGAGAGTTTGCAGAGCCTCGCGCTCAGGAGCGAACCAGAACCCGTTGTAAACCATCTCAGCATAACGAGGAACCAGTGAGTCACGCAGGTGCATCACTTCACGGTCCATAGTGATCGACTCTACGCCGCGATGGGCTTCTTCGAGAATGGTGCCGCCCGGTGTTTCATAGACGCCACGACTCTTCATACCGACAAAACGGTTTTCCATTAGATCAACACGGCCAATACCGTGCTTACCACCTAACTCGTTAAGTTTAGCGAGCAGGTTAGCAGGAGAAAGTTCCTCACCATTGACAGAGATTGGATCACCGTTTTTAAACTCGAGATCAACATATTCAGCTTGATCTGGAGCATCTTCTGGAGCAACGGTGAGCACGTACATGTGTTCGGGAGCTTCTGCCCAAGGATCCTCAAGAACGTCGCCTTCAAACGAGATGTGCAGCAGGTTACGGTCACTACTCCAGGGGTTCTTCTTGCTGGTTGGTACTGGAATATTATGCTTCTTAGCATAGTTTTCTAGTGCGGTACGGCTGTTAAGATCCCACTCACGCCATGGCGCGATAACGGTAACGCTTGGGTCAAAGTGGTAGTAGCCGAGTTCAAAGCGAACTTGATCGTTGCCTTTACCTGTCGCACCATGAGAAACGGCATCCGCCCCTTCGGCAATGGCAATCTCCATCTGCTTTTTAGCGATGAGTGGACGAGCAATTGATGTGCCGAGGAAATAACGACCCTCGTAAATGGCGTTAGCACGGAACATTGGGAAGACGAAGTCACGGACAAACTCTTCACGTAGATCTTCGATAAAGCACTTGCTGGCGCCAGTATTCTTTGCTTTTTCAGGGATAAAATCAAGCTCTTCGCCTTGACCGAGGTCGGCAGCGAAAGCGATCACTTCACAACCATATTCTTCGCCCAACCATTTGAGGATGATTGAGGTATCCAAACCGCCGGAATAGGCGAGTACCGCTTTTTTGATGGTTCCTTTTTTTTGCATGAGCGTCTCCTTGTGACAGATCGTATTATAAGGTGGGCGTTGCCCACACGATTATCGATTGTTGGGGTTGCTAAAATTAATGTATTGGTGCGTTTAGAGTCGAATCACTTTCGTGCTTGCGAGTAGGTCGTGCAAGCCGCGTTTGTCACGGCGAAAGCCAACCATCAGGTAACCGATACACAGTAATAGATAGGAGATCATTTTACCAATGGTTTCGCGCACAAAAGCTTGGCCATAACCGATCTCTGAGCCGTCATTGTGAATCACTTTTATCTGTAGTGCCATTTTCCCAGGTGTTTGTCCACCGTAACCTGTAAAAAAGATGTAATAGAACAGAGTGACGATGATTCCCATTGCCATGATGAGCAGTTGCGATATCTCGTTGAAGGAGTAGTTGCTGGTTTCGATGAGGAAGCCAACACCGAAGCCCATAACAAAAACGACGACATTGCAGAGGATGCTGTCGATCACAGCGGCAAGAACCCGTAGCCAAAATCCAGCAGGTTCCTCCTCCTCAGTTTGCACTGTGGCAGCGATTGGAGACACATAAGCAGGAATCTCAGCAGGAACGATCTCTTCTTTTGGTTCTGTCGCGAAGGACAGCGGTTCCACTGCTGGTGTCTCAAGGGTGAACTGCTGCGAACACTGAGGACAGGTTACTTTGCTTGGCAATGGTGGTAATGCGGCGTCACTGATCTCTTTGGTAAACTGACAGTGTGGGCATAAAATGTTCATTGGTTATCCTTTTGCCATCAGGGTCGCCATAATCGCTTTTTGTACGTGAAGGCGGTTTTCCGCTTCATCGAAAACAACCGAATGTTCCCCTTCAATCACCTCGTCGGTGATCTCTTCGCCGCGGTGAGCAGGTAGGCAATGGAGGACAAGGCAGTCTTTGTTGGCAACGGCAACGACATCAGAGTTGAGTTGGAAACCGACAAAATCTTTCTCCCGTTTCGCTTGCTCCTCCTCTTGACCCATACTCGCCCAAACATCGGTATTGAGCACATCGGCGTTGGCCGCTGCTTCGAGGGGATCGTTGGTGAAGATCAGTTTAGCGCCGCGTTGTTGAGCTCTTTCAATGATCCAGGCATCGGCTTCGTAGCCGCGTGGTGTTGCTATACGCAACTCAAAACCAAATACCGCAGCGGCATTGATCCAAGAATTGGCCATGTTGTTGCCATCACCAATCCAGCAATAAACCTGATCTTTATAGCTGCCTTTATGTTCCAGCACCGTAAACAGGTCAGCCATTATTTGGCAGGGATGGTAACTGTCAGTCAGTGCGTTGATGACCGGGACATCCGAATATTCCGCTAACTCCGAAATGCCAGCTTGGGAATAGGTACGGATCATGATGCCATCGACGTAGCGCGACATGACGCGCGCGGTATCCTTAATCGGTTCGCCTCGGCCAATTTGGGTGGTTTGAGATGATAGGAACAGCGCGTGGCCGCCGAGCTGGTACATCCCCACTTCAAAGGAGATGCGGGTGCGGGTTGAACTTTTTTCGAAGATCATACCCAAGGTTTTTCCCGCCAATAGTGGGTGGGCGATCCCTTGTTTTTGTTTCTCTTTCAATTCTGCGGTCAGGGTGAAGATGGCATCTAGTTCTGATGCAGACCAGTCGGATAAACAGAGAAAATGGTTTTTCATGTTAAAACTCCTATATCAGGGCAGTGTTGTGTTGCCATCGATGGATTATTTATCTTGGATTATAGTTGGGGCGATCACCCTCGTAATACTTGTAGGGTGCATGATATTTGCCACGACTGTTATGGGTCATTGTCCACGCGATAGCAATAATCATGACGACAACAATGACAGTGATAAGGATGATCACTTCTTTAGGTTGCTTCATTATCATCTCCCCAAATTTAATATTTGATTCTGAGTTTACCCGTTTTCAACGTTAATAGCACTGAGAACCTCGTCGAGAATCTCCATTGCCGTGTCGATCTCTTCGCGGCTGACAATGAGTGGTGGCACAAAGCGTAACACGCTGCCAGCGGTGCAGTTGATCAACAAGCCTTTGGCCATGGCGGCGTTGACAATGTCGGCACCGGGGATGTCGAGTTTCATGCCGAGAATCAAGCCGCGACCACGTACATCGCCGGCAAAAGAATAGCGTTGACTGAGTTGTTCCAGTTTGTCACGTAAATACGCGCCCATGGCAACACAGTTGTCGAGAACTCCATCATTGATGAGGGTGTTCATCGCTGCCACTGCAGCTGTTGACATCAATGGGTTGCCACCAAATGTTGAGCCGTGCGTGCCGGGAACAAAGGTTGCCGCTGCGGTCTCTGTGGCAACCATTGCACCGATAGGTGGGCCCCCCGCTAACGCTTTTGCCAGCGTCATGATGTCAGGTGCGACATCATCATGCTGGTAGGCAAACAGCTTACCTGTCCGGCCACAGCCAACCTGAACTTCATCAAACACCAGCAGCAGGTTGTGTTTGTCGCATAATTCGCGCACTGCTTGTAAATAACCCGCAGGGGCAACATTGACACCGCCTTCACCTTGAACAGGTTCGAGCATTACGGCGCAGGTTTTTTCACTGACTGCGTTCGCCATGGCTTCAATATCGCCAAAGGGGACGTATTTAAAGCCGGGCACAACGGGGGTGAACCCTTTGCGTACTGCATCTTGCCCGGTTGCGCTAATGGTGCCGATGGTGCGGCCGTGGAACGAGGCCAGAGCGGTAATCACTTCAAAACGATCATTGCCGTGATTGTCAGCACTGTGTTTGCGTACCAGTTTCATCGCCGCTTCGTTGGCTTCGGCTCCAGAGTTGCAAAAGAAAACCCGATCACCAAACGAGTTGTTGCACAGGATCTCAGCTAGTTCGATCTGGCTAGGGATATGGTAATAGTTGGAACAATGGATCAGAGTTTCAGCTTGTTTCTGTAACGCCTTAACCACATTAGGATGGCAATGACCGAGATTGTTGACGGCGACACCGGCGAGAAAATCGAGGTATTTTTTCCCTTCAGCATCCCATAACCAGCAGCCTTCGCCCTTTACCGCGACGAGGGGGTAGCGACCATAGGTGGTGGCGATGTGTTTGTCTCCGCGTTCGATCCATTGTTCAGATGTTGTGTTCATGATTTAAACCTCGCTACAGCTGTGCCAATTCCAAGATCGGTGAAGATCTCTAATAAGCAGGCGTGTTCCATTCGACCATCAATTATATGCGCTTTTTTAACCCCTTCGTTGACGGCATCAACGCAACAATTTATTTTTGGGATCATACCGCCACTGATGGTTTCATCGTTAATTAATTCCGCCACTTCGTCAATGTCAATGGTGGAGAGTAGTTGCCCTTGCTTATCTTTGACCCCTTCTATATCCGTTAGTAAGATGAGCTTTTCGGCATTAAGGGCTCCAGCAACACGACCAGCAACGAGATCAGCGTTGATGTTGAATGTCTCGCCATTGACGCCAACGCCAACGGGAGCGATAACAGGAACAAAACTGCTCTCTTCCAGAGCGGTCAGTACGGCAGGATTGATCTTAACCACCTCACCAACCATGCCGACGTCAATGATCTCAGGTGTCAGAGTGTCAGGGTTGATTCGCTTCATCTCCATCTTTTTAGCGCTGATGAGATTGCCATCTTTGCCTGAAAGTCCTACCGCTTTACCGCCAAAGTGATTGATGTTGCCAACAATCTCTTTATTGACTTTACCACCTAGAACCATTTCGACAACGTTCATGGTTTCAGAATCGGTAACACGCATCCCCTGAATAAAGTTGGTTTTGCGGCCCATCTCTTCCAATACTTTGCCAATTTGTGGGCCACCGCCGTGAACAATCACCGGGTTGATGCCGATCAACTTGAGCAAAATAATATCGTTGGCAAAACTCTCTTTTAGGCGTTCATCAACCATGGCATTACCACCATATTTGATGACAATGGTTTTATTGCTAAAGCGTTGGATATATGGCAGTGCTTCAATGAGTATGTTGGCTTTGTCAATCAGTTTTTGCATCTGTTTGATCCTTTGTCACACCTTGCGTTACGGGTGAAGGTTGGTGGCAAAATTTACAAAATAAAGCGTGAAAGATCTTCGTCGGCAACAATCTCTGCAAGGCTGCTACGCACTTGATCGGCATCGATGTTGATACTCTTCTCGTTGAGCTCAGGTGCATCAAAAGAGATCTGCTCAAGCAGTTTTTCCATAATGGTGTGCAGTCGTCGTGCGCCGATATTCTCAGCTTGCTCGTTAACCTGTGCTGCGGTACGGGCAATTTCAGCAATGGCATCATCGCTGAAGTGGAGCTCAATCTCTTCGGTTCTCATCAACGCTTGGTATTGGTTGACCAGCGCATTTTTTGGTTCGGTTAAAATACGGACAAATTCCTCTTCGCCAAGGCTATCGAGTTCAACACGGATCGGAAAGCGACCTTGAAGCTCGGGGATAAGGTCCGAAGGCTTGGCAACATGAAAGGCGCCGGCAGCGATAAACAGGATATGGTCGGTTTTTACCGAGCCATACTTGGTGTTGACCGTGCTGCCCTCAACAATCGGTAGAATATCGCGTTGCACCCCTTCGCGTGATACCTCTGGCCCTTGTCCACCATCACGGCTGGCGACCTTATCGATCTCATCGATAAAGATAATACCGCTCTGCTCGGTCAGGTCACGCGCCAACTGTTGCACATTATCCATGTCGACCAATTTTTCAGCTTCCTGATCGATAATGATCTGGCGTGCGTCACTGACAGCGATCCGGCGGCGCTTACTCTTTTTCGGGAACATGTTGCCAAACATCTCTTTGATGTTGATCCCCATATCCTCGGCACCGGGAGGGGTGAGAACCTCCATGGCGGGGATGTTGACCTCTTCGGTTTCAAGTTCAACGAAGCGCTCATCGAGTTCACCCATGCGTAGCAGGCGGCGCAGTTTATCGCGCGTGGAACTGCTACTTGGCGTGTCAGCATCATCGTCATCGTCGTTGAGGGTGTCGCGCTCACCGGGGAGAAGCAGGTCGAGAAGTTTCTCTTCCGCTTGCTCTTCGGCTTTAATGCGTACTTTTTTAGCTTCCTCTTCGCGCACCATGATGATGGCGAGTTCAACAAGATCACGCACCATGCTTTCAACATCGCGGCCAACGTAACCAACTTCGGTAAATTTGCTGGCTTCAACTTTGATGAACGGAGCTTGGGCAAGCTTGGCTAACCGGCGAGCGATTTCGGTTTTGCCGACACCTGTGGCACCGATCATGATGATATTTTTAGGTGAAATCTCATCGCGCAAGTCAGCGGGCACCTGTTGGCGACGCCAACGGTTGCGCAGGGCGACGGCGACAGCACGTTTAGCGCCGTTTTGGCCGATGATATAACGATCTAGCTCCGAAACGATTTCACGAGGGGTAAAGTTGTTCATGATGGTGTTCCTGTTGTTTTTGAAAGAGTTTCCATGCTGATGTGATCATTGGTGTAGATGCAGATCTCAGCGGCAATTTTCAACGATTGTTCGGCAATCTTATCGGAAGCGATATCGGTGTTGCGAACCAGCGCCCGTGCTGCGGCTTGAGCATAGGAACCACCAGAGCCAATGGCGGCAACACCGTCATCGGTTTCAATGACATCGCCAGCACCAGAGATCACCAAGGTTTGATCTTCATCGGCCACAATCAGTAGTGCTTCAAGGCGGCGTAATACGCGATCACTGCGCCAATCTTTCGCTAACGCCACTGCCGCGCGCGCTAATTGACCGCGAAACTCTTGCAGCTTCGCCTCAAATTTTTCAAAGAGTGTGAATGCATCGGCGGTACTGCCTGCAAAACCAGCAATGATCTGGTCATTGTGCATGCGGCGGATTTTACACGCACCGTGTTTCATAACCGTGTGACCGAGGGTCACTTGACCGTCACCTGCTAATGTGACTTGATCTTGGCAGCGAACGCAAATAATCGTGGTACCTTTAAACATCGAATTATCCTTACCTGAGCCAACGCTTTAAACTCAGTATGTGGTTGGATATTGAACACTTATCCTCAAGAGTAAACTATTTTTATACCACCTGTATCAAACGGAGGCAAAAAGAAAAACAGCCTCGTCTAGGAGACTGTTTATTCACGGTTCAGATGGTTATTACAGCTAAATATTTGATTTCGGTAGCGGTGGTGTCACGGCAATCAACAGTTCGACGGGTTGCTCGCCGCAATTTTTGAGGCTGAGATTAGCCCGCGCTGGTGCAACGATACAGCTGCCAGCACCGAGCCGCGACTCTTTCCCCGCGAGGTTACATAGAGCATCGCCAGAGAGAATGTAGATGGTATCTGTACGTTCAATACGCCGACTCACTATTTCACCATCGGGTTCGATTCGACCACGGTGAAGGGATAGTGCTGGATTCGTCTCGCCCGTAACCACATCACGTAAAAAAAACAACGTATGATCGGGGTGGAGATACTCTGGCTGTTCAGCGGTGCGAATAATCGCTGCCGTTGCGTGTTGTTCGGTCATGATCTCTCCTGTTTAGTGTGACCAGGTGTTTTAGCAGGCTGTCGGACTTCACATGGACCTACTGCGAAATAGCCTGATTTGGCCCATATTCCCGACAACTTTCGACAAATAGGCCAGCTATTTGCTCTCAAATTCTCGAAAATCTGTGCTCAAACAGGCTATCTCTCGTT
>MAXR01000032.1 GCA_001751155.1 Desulfuromonadales bacterium C00003068
ATGGCAGGATACGGCTGCTCGGACGAACTCGTATCGAATTCGGTGGATTCTACTTCTACTCGCCCATTAATCACAACGCTTTGAATTACGGTAGCATTGGGATCGCTTAAAATCACGTTGTTCAATTTCAAATCAGTTGTACCAGCCCCGATTACGTCAAAGCTGATGGTTGCAAGGGTCCCGGGATTGGTCACGCCGTGCTCCGCACCCACTCGGGATTCACCATATTCGATCTTTCCGATACTGTTATTGACTCGGTTTGCAAAAACACTTGTGGTTGCACCATCTTGCGACAAAAAAGTCCCCTGTGATTGCAAAGTAGCATTGAGAATATTCTGGTCGAAATACAAATCGAATTGCGCACCGTATATCTCTGCGCCTTCGGGGTCTATATTTATCTCGATAGTGAACGACTCGCCGGGTGATGCCACTACGGTCGAAGGCGACACACTTACAGTAGCGGATTGCGCCGCGTGCGCCAACGTGGCAAATGCCAAGCTAAATAATACCAAGCCTAAAAAAGTATTTGTGATTATCTCTCTTTTTTCCATTTTTTAGTACCGTTCCGCATAAGCTTTTTAGTTAATATATTATGTAGGAGTTATAAAAAGCTTTTCGGTTTTTTCGTGTGTATTATTAAAAAACTGGATACAAGAGCAGAGAGTGTGCATGGATGAAGAGGGGGAAGTGGATTTACATACCCAAAATGATAAGAGCATCTTTGATTTGATAAACTGTAATTGTTTAGCAGACCACAAAACAACACAAATTTTCACGAGAAACTGTTTCTATCAAACTTTAAGAGAGTTTAATCAGCAAACTTTTAGAAAAAGTTTGACCAAAAATGCTTCGCTACTTCGCGGGAAGAAAAGCGTTACTAAAAGAACAAATAGGTTTTCTTTTTNNCCACGCGGTGTGTCCCCAGTGTGTCCCTATAATTACTGCATCATGGATATTGACCGTACCGTCGTTGTTCAAATCTGCACCGTCTGCTTCGGCATTACCCCATTTGTATTCACCACATACTGCCCCTTGTTGGCACGACTCGCCGAAGTGCTTACCTGCGCGCACAGCATCATGGATGTTCACCCTGCCATCGCCGTTTGTGTCACCCGGCATGTAAACAGCTATGTTGAGGTAAGTGGTATCATTGAGCCCAGGACAGCCATCATCTGTAATAATAATCGAAGCATTGAAATGTTCATAATGCCCGTTGGACTCTCCGAGCCAGTTCCAGGAACTGTATTTGTGTTCGATATAACAGATTTCATCAAAATCGCCTTCACGTATTTTCGATTGCCCGTCCCCAAATACCCATCTGACATGTGTGATGTTCCTGCCTGTACTATTGCCAGCAGGTTCAAGCGCATTCGGGTCATATGATTTACATGCGGATAGGCTAACAGTGCATGGACCCGCGTTAGTTATTCTGTGCATAGTAGTAAGAACAGAGACAGGTGGGGTGTTGTTTAGTGTAACCGAAGCATTGATAATTTCTAGTGGATTATACTGCGTGCCCTCGGGATTGACAATAATCACGTCACTCAAATCCAAATCACTTATATCACCACAGTTACCGATTGGTATGAACCGAATAGAAGTCAGAGTGCCGGGCTCTTTCACCGCGCCTGGACCCTTTCTTGTCTCTGCATACACGAGCTTGCCATCGCTTATATTATTAACGACCACCAGCGTATCATCGTGAGTACCGAGAAACGCTCGTTTCTCTTGAGACTCCGGTCGGAGTACACTGGTATTATAAGTCAGTTCATACTGAACTGCGTAAACCGGTAGTCCCTTCGGATTGACCGTTATATTCACATTAAACTGCCCTACCTGTTCTATACTTATTGTGGGTACTACAAGCTGTGATACCGTCCATATCCAGGTTTGTTTCTCTGAGCCGGCGGAATTGGAAACATTAGCAGAAACCTCCCAGGTCCCTACTGCTGCGGTTATGTTCGTGTACGATGCCTCGGTCACACTTTTATTTGTCTGCACTATCGTTCCATTTATTGCCCAGGTTACATCTACCGGCTGATTTGCGCGTATGCTAAATGTTCGGGATGCCGTTTCAAAATCAGTAACCTGAGAATAGGGGTAATAAGTAGTTATAGCGGGTGTCTGGTTCGCGATTGTAACAGAGGCATTGACTATTTCTATCGGGTTGTAGGGCATAGTATTGGGATTAACAATAATGACATCGCTCAAGTTCAAAATACTCGTATCACAGGACTCGCCGATAACTGTGAAGTGAACAGAAGCCAGAGTGCCAGACTCATTCACAGAGCCAGGACCTCTTAATGTCTCGGCATACGAGATCTTGCCGGTTTTATGGTCTATCTTATTAATTATTACCATTGTATCGCCGAACTCACCGAGTAAATGCTGTTTTCGCTGAAGTTCCGGTTTGAGTACACTAATATTATATGTAAGTTCGTATTGGACGGCGTAGATCGCTAAACCATTTGGGTTGACATTTATATTCGCAATGAACTCAGATTGTGATTGAACGGTTGCATTTGGGAGTTCTATACGTATTATAGGTGTTAGTGACGATTCCGAAGGCATAGTTGTACCTAAGAAGTTTGTCACGTTCGCATTTGCGGCTGTCGCGGTACTAAGAGCGAGATATAATATAACTATCAGAGCTATGTGCCCATAAATATGTTTTTGGTGTCTCATGTTTCCTCACTACTTAGAGGTAAGAGAAATCGGTTTAAATGAGTATCCAGAAGCTCTACTTTTTTAATACATTGTTGCAATACTTTTTATTAATGTTTTAAAAATTGTTTGAGGAATGTTTTAAAAATTGTGTAATCAATACTGGGATGTAGAATGGGATGGTCGGGGAATGCTGACGAGCGAAAAAGCACCTGCCAAAAAAATTGGTCTGATGTTTTTCGTGCGGGCGATAAAATATTGCGGATTAAGAATAGGGCGATTGCTCGCCCATTCTCATCTCAGAACGNNGTACGTGAGAGTTTCCCTTCATACCGCTCAAGCATTTCATAACCAACACCGGCTGGTAAGTCAGCGCCCTTTCGAGTTAGGGCAAATTTTGGTTTAAGCGTATCAACCCAATTTCGCTTAGCGTCCATCACGACTCTTACAAATACAGTCATATTTATATACTCGGAGTGAATTAATATTGTTGATAGAAATGAGTGAATCTGTCATGAAGGAGGGATTTAAATTAGATTCTGGATTGTTGCTCGATTCTGAATTCCTGGTCAA
>MAXR01000033.1 GCA_001751155.1 Desulfuromonadales bacterium C00003068
TGCCAGTGATTTTGGCAAGAAGATTAGGGGCTTTAGTCCTGCGGCAGAACAGGCCATGAATAGCTACCTTTGGCCGGGGAATGTTCGTGAACTGGAGAACAAGATTAAACGCGCTATCCTGATGGCTGATAGTTCAATTTTGAATCCAACTGATCTTGGTTTTGTTGTCGATGAGCCAGAAGAGGTCGATACCCCCGACGACACGACCGTTATGACTCTTAAGGAGGGGAGAGATCGTCTTGAGCGCAACATGCTGCTCGAAGCTTTAAAACGCCATGATGGTGTTGTGGTAAAGGCGGCGGAAGAACTCGATGTCAGTCGGCCGACGTTTTACGACTTGATGAAAAAACACACCCTACCAAGGGGGCAGAAATGATCGATTATCATTGCCATATATTACCGGGATTAGATGATGGCTGTCGTGATCTCGCTGAAGCTGTCGAGATGGCCATTCTGCTCGTTGACGCTGGCTTTACCTGTGTGCACTGTACGCCACATTGCATCACAGGTTTATTCGATTACCCTATTGAGCTGATTAAAGATGCCGTACGGGATTTGCAGGAGGTTCTAAATGCTGCTGGTATTCCACTACAGCTTAAAGTTGGGATGGAATACTACGTGGATGAATTGTTTTTCGAGCGTCTCGAAAATCCACTGACCCTAGGTGACTCCAATCTGTTGTTGTTTGAAATTTCTCCGACGGCTAGTTTTAATCTACTAAAGGAGGCTATTTTTCAAATTAGATGCCGGGGATTTATCCCATTATTGGCTCATCCTGAGCGTTACCCTACGATGATGCCTGGTAGCAAATCTGCGGGTTTTCTACGACGTTTTATCTACAATGCTTTGCCTACGGATACGCTATTTTTTGAAAAATTCCCGCCGATAGTGAAAGAGATTATCGACATGGGATGTTTACTCCAAGGAAATTTCGGTAGCTTTAGCGGAGTATACGGACAGGAGGTGCAGCGCGTCGCTAATCTGCATCAAAAACAGGATCATTATAAATATTTTGGCAGTGATGGCCATCGTGTCCGGCAATTGAGAAAGTCTTTGTGCGGAATAGAGCAGGTGTGGCAGTTCGACAATATCGCGTAAACTAACTAGAGATTAGCACTATGAATACCCATGTGGGAGGAGTTGTCATTACTTTTCGGTTGCAAATTGACGTATGCCGATGATGTTAACATCAAAAGGGGAGATCTATCATGGTTACTGTGGAGAAGATTCTAGCGAAAGAGGCAAAAATAGCTGTTGTCGGCCTAGGTTATGTTGGGCTACCGCTTGCTGTAGCTTTTAGTAAATGTTGTGACACAATTGGGTTCGACATAGACAAACGCAAGATAGAACAACTCGAAAATAACCACGATACGACAGGTGAAGTGAGTACTGAACAACTGGCTGAAAGCTGTATTCACTATATAACCGATGCCGGTCGGTTGTCAGAGGCAACTTTTTTCATTGTGACCGTTCCCACACCCATTGATATTAATAATAATCCTGATCTTACCCCGGTACGCTCTTCGTCAATCACTATTGGCAAACATCTGCGCTCAGGTAGTATTGTTGTTTATGAATCAACGGTTTACCCTGGTGTCACTGAAGAAATTTGCGTCCCCTTGCTGGAAGAATATTCGGGCCTTAAGTGTGGGAGTGATTTCACCGTTGGATATTCGCCCGAACGGATTAATCCCGGCGATAAGGTACATACTGTTGACAAGATCATTAAAGTGGTCTCTGGTCAGGATGAGAGAACACTGGAGACGGTAGCCAAGGTTTACGAATTAGTTGTTGATGCTGGTGTCCATCGAGCGAGTTCGATTCAGGTTGCCGAAGCCGCTAAGGTGATCGAGAATACCCAGCGTGACCTCAACATCGCCTTGATGAATGAGTTATCCATTATCTTTGGTAAACTCAATATTTCGACCAAAGATGTTCTGGCTGCAGCAGGAACTAAATGGAATTTTCTTCCCTTTACTCCCGGCTTGGTTGGTGGCCACTGCATTGGAGTCGATCCTTATTATCTGACCCATAAAGCTGAGCAAATTGGCTATCATCCGCAGGTTATTCTCGCTGGTCGTCGGATTAATGATGGTATGGGCAAGTATGTGGCAGAAAACACCGTGAAGAAGATGATTCAAGTCGGAAAAATGGTGAAGGGAGCCAGAGTTTTGGTTTTGGGACTGACATTTAAAGAAAATGTTCCCGACATTCGCAACACCAAGGTGATTGATGTTATTAAAGAATTAAAAGAATACGAAATTGAGGTCATCGTTCATGATCCTGTCGCTGATCCAGTTGAGGCGCAACACGAATACGGTGTTAAACTCACCAAGTTGTCTGATGTCGGTTTGGTCGATGCGATCGTTTGGGCTGTGGCGCATAATGAATATATGGAAATGCCACTACAGGAGCTTAAATCATTGTGTGGTAGCAGAAAAACTGACGGTGTATTGATCGACGTTAAGGGGGTTGTCGAACCCCGAAAAGCGAAAGAATTTGGTTTCGTCTATTGGTCGCTATAGTCGTTTAGAGTGATGGCCTTTGAGTGAGTAAATATTATGATTAAAAGCTATGATCAACATGTGAAACAGCTAAAATGTAATATGAAAACGTGGTTGGTGACAGGATGCGCTGGTTTTATTGGTTCCAATCTGATTGAGGAATTATTGCTTCTGGGGCAGCGGGTTGTTGGTGTGGATAACTTTTCTACTGGTTATCAGCACAACTTGGATGAGGTGAAGCATTCAGTTTCTGCGGAACAATGGCAACAATTCTCTTTTATTGAAGGAGATATTTGTGCTCTCGCTCTCTGTCATCACGCCTGTAATGGTGTTGATTATGTCTTACATCAAGCGGCACTTGGCTCTGTACCGCGCTCCATCAGTGATCCCATCGCTACCAACGAAAACAACATAAGTGGTTTTCTTAATATGTTAGTCGCAGCACGTGATGCGCAGGTCAAAAGTTTCACCTACGCTTCCTCAAGTGCTATTTATGGCGATCATCCTGCATTGCCAAAGATTGAGGAGACGACAGGAATACCTCTTTCACCTTATGCCATCACCAAATATGTAAATGAACTCTATGCGGGTGTTTTTGCCGCTACCTATGGCTTTAAATCGATCGGTCTGCGTTATTTCAATGTTTTTGGTAAACGTCAGGATCCCGATGGAGCCTATGCTGCCGTGGTTCCGAAGTGGACGAGAGCGATGATTAAAGGGGGGGCGGTTAATATTAACGGTGATGGTGAAACCAGTCGTGATTTTTGTTTTATCGATAATGCAGTGCAAGCGAATCTTTTGGCGGCCTTAGCTGTTAGCGAAGCAAAAGATCAGGCATATAATATTGCGGTTGGTGATCGAAAGACTCTCAATGAACTTTTTGACACCTTAAAAAAAACATTAGCAAAGCATGGAATACGCTACTCACAACAACCTGTTTATCGCGATTTTCGCTCTGGCGATGTACGCCACTCTCAGGCAGATATCAACAAAGCACGACGATTATTAGGTTATGATCCAAAATATTGTGTTGATGCTGGAATAGATAAGGCAATGACGTGGTATTTGGCACAAAAGGAATAAATTTATTCCTCTAATCGTCACTAAAATATCAGCACTTACCCGATGAAGAAAAGCGGAGATCAAATGATCTCCGCTTTTCTTTTTTTGATTTAATCGACTGCGAATAAAAGTATCAATTTATTTAATGCCGATCGATTTTTCTGTGTCGGGCTTGGGTTTTAATACGTGTCGAAAAAATTTACATAATGGTTGATAGGTCAAGGTTGGCAGAAATTATACTTAAAATACAGTATGTTAAGGATTGGTTTGATCCTTGCAAAGTTTTATAGGTACATGTAGGTACATAAAGTAAACAAACCATGAAGAATATTTAGGTCAGTCAACTGCTAAAATACTCGACGAGTATTTTAGGGGCAAAGGAGGACGTGATGAAGATGTCAACATTAGTAAATAAAAGTATTATTGCAGTCGGTTGTTGCCTGATTTTTTCCAGTTCAGTCTTAGCTGTTGAGGTTGATATTTTCTTACCCCCTGAACCGGGCATTTATTTTCCAGTTCCCGATGCTACAGGTGAACTGCGTAACGCTTTGTTAATTGATGGAGTTCCAGCCGCGTATCAATATGACGATTTTTGGTCTTATTCTGCACCTATCCTTGATCAGATGCAGGAGTATGGGTTCATACCAGAATCGTATGGTGAGTACCTTTTTTCTTCCGGTTCAGGTGGTTTAGATGTGATTCTTTATACAGGTGGTGGTGGTCTTGATAATCAAGGTGTCGGGCCTAGTGATGCTTTCGATTTTGAAGATCCGGTCGTTAATAAGAATGATAGTTCATTTGATGGTTGGTGGGGACAAAATGATCAAGATAATGACGGAGCACCTGATCTGGCGCCAAATAATAAACCAATAGATTTACATGGTCCCGTTACTGTGGGTAATGTTTTGAGTTATTTGCAAGCTTTTGATCCTGCTAACGACATCCCAGTTTTTTACTTAGACTTGAATCAAGTAGGTCATGAAAGTGATGTTTATTTGAGTGGTCAGGTGATGATTGTTGATCCTGATACTGATGCCCTTATTGAATCTTGGGCGTTGGATGCGACGACTGATGGTATTTTTAATGAAGCTGATCAAGCGTTGGCATTTGGCGAGTACATAGCTACTGGCATGTCCGGCTCAGAATATGAGGGGGAGCATAATATCGGTTCTGGAAAGCCTGATTTTATCGCTTTTTCGCCAACAATGACGTTGAGTGCATATAATTCCGACTATCTCTTTGTGACAGAATTTCACTTTGATGGTTTAACGAATGGTTTTGAAGAGATGTTTCTCACTGGCCGTATTGGCATCAATGGGATAACACCAATTCCAGAGCCATCGACAATGATTCTTCTTGGCAGTGGACTTATTGGTCTGGCGTGGTTTGGTAGGAAGGGTAAAAAAGGGTAATGATAAATTGGCAGGCGGGGTCAGAAGACCCCGCCTTTTTGTTGTTTGGTAAATTATTCCTCTTATTTACTTTTAAGATTT
>MAXR01000034.1:0-7029 GCA_001751155.1 Desulfuromonadales bacterium C00003068
TGTTTTGCGCCCCGGTGCAGCAAGATAGCGTCTACGAACTTGTGGATCGTTTGAAGCAACCACATCCCATTGGTCAATCGCCTCGCCCATCGTTGCAGAGTGTACGGTTGGTAGATTACGATGAATCAGACCAGCGCGATCTAGCTCAGCGAGTATTGCAAAAATCCCTCCAGCTCGATGAACATCTTCCATATGGTAATGTTGAACGGCAGGAGCAACCTTGCACAGGTTCGGGGTTGACAAAGAAAGTCGGTTAATATCTTCCATGGTAAAATCGACACCCGCTTCGTGAGCGACAGCGAGGAGATGCAAGACTGTATTGGTTGAGCCGCCCATGGCAATATCAAGACGCATCGCATTTTCGAATGCATCCTTTGTTGCAATAGATTGAGGTAAAACAGTGGTGTCACCTTTTTCGTACCACCGTTTAGTTAAATCAACAATGCGCTGACCGGCTTCAATAAACAACTCTTTGCGATAGGCATGTGTCGCCAACAAGCTACCGTTACCGGGTAAACTCATCCCCAATGCTTCAGTCAAACAATTCATCGAATTTGCGGTAAACATGCCGGAGCAAGAACCACAGGTTGGGCATGATTTATCTTCATAAGCCTGAACAGTTTCATCAGCCATTGTCGGATCTGCCGCTGCGACCATGGCATCAACCAAATCTAAAGCCACCTCTTTACCACCAATACGAGCATGACCTGCTTCCATTGGCCCACCCGTAACAAATATAGTTGGAATATTGAGGCGCATAGATGCCATCAACATACCAGGAGTAACTTTATCGCAATTTGAGATACACACTAAGGCATCAACACAATGCGCATTCGCCATATATTCAACGGTATCTGCAATCAACTCACGCGATGGCAGGCTGTAAAGCATGCCGTTGTGCCCCATGGCAATTCCATCACAAATAGCCATGGTATTAAACTCTTTGGCAATACCACCATTTTGCTGAATCTCTTCAACAACAAGTTGACCTAAATCTTTCAGGTGGGCATGTCCTGGGACAAACTGAGTAAAAGAGTTAACAACAGCAATAATAGGTTTACCAAAGTCAGTGCTTTTAACACCAGTTGCTTGCCATAAGGCGCGAGCGCCCGCCATGTTTCGACCTTGAACAGTTTGTGCTGAACGGTAAGTAGACATCATTTGCACCATTTTAAATCAAAAATTAATTTCACTATTGAGCAGATATTTATTCATTAAATATTCCACCACAACAAACCTATATTTGCTATAAACAAACACCCTCAAGATGTACAAAAAGGGCTTGAGAAATTCTCAAACCCTTTAAATATATCAAAAATCACAAAATGGACAAAAACTATAAAGCACTAATAAACTTTTCCATCTCATCTTTGCCAGATAATTTCATTTTTTGAATTTTTTTTCGTTCTGTCTCTTGTTCTGTTGTTAAGAAAGTGAGATCGTCTAATTGTTGCAAATGCTTCTCAAGCAACTGATGCTCTTCGTATAACTTGCGGAAACGAGGATCATTCTCACAAAGATCACATACTACATCCTGACTTAAATCCATTGAGCACCTCCTAAAAAAAGGTTCACATAGCAGCGAACAATCTGTTGTATACCACACGACAACACAAATCTATCAAAAGCAAATATTGTTAAATAGATTAGACCAAATTCTCGTTAAATGTCAACAACCTGAATACCAAGCAGTGATAACCATTCAATGACAAATAATCTCCTCTAACCTAAATAAAATTCAACGGTCACTATTTACTTATACAACCAATGCCTTAAGGTCACTACAACCCTTTTTTTTGCAGCTCAGCATCCGACAAGCGGACATAACTTGGCTGCAAAGACCGAGCTTCAACAGTTACCGCGCTATCCCCCATTGCCGTTATAAGTAATCCTGCTGCACTGGCCCGTGGCACATCATTTACAGCCGTTGACAAAAGGGCTTGATCAGATATCGTTTCATCAATAAGGGCTCGGTACAGCGTTGCACCATTACCAACAAAATAACTCCGTTGCCGTATCGACTTCAATAACTCTTTAGGGGCAATGACCTGCTCCGCACCCTGAAGTACAGGGATCCCTTTAGTCCATTCATAGCAAGCAGTATAGACCTCTTGTTTGCGGGCATCGATCAGGGCCACAACAGGAAGATCAGAAGGACCATTTGCATAAGCGATCACCTGCAATGATGACACAGGATAAATTGGCAGTGAAAGTGCCTGTGATATTCCTTGGACAGTCGCTAAGCCAACGCGTAACCCAGTAAAAGAACCTGGCCCGTTAACAACAACCAGACCGATCAAGTCAGACAATGACATGTCAGCTTCTTCAAGTAGTTCATGAACATATTTCATCAGATAATCGGAATGACTGCGCTTTTTAACCTGAAGTAAATGTTCAGCGATGACAGATCCTTCGCGAACTAAAGCGACACTACCTGCAGGAGTTGAACTATCAATACAGAGAAACAATTGCTGAATTCTATCCATTAAAAAAGATCCGTACAATATCGTTATAAAAAGCCAAAATCATCAACATCAGCAATAAACCTAAACCAACCTGCTGCAATACTTCGCGTGCACGTAACGATAACGGCTTGCGCCACAGTAGTTCAACAAAGTTAAAGAATAGATGTCCACCATCCAGAATAGGGATGGGTAACAGGTTCAATATACCTAATTGAATACTCAAAAAGGACAGCACCGTTAAAATGGTACTTAATCCTGTCTGTACAGCCTGTCCGGCAATCTGCATCACCATGATCGGGCCACCAATATTATTTGCAGGAACATGCCCTGACACCATCTTTTGCAAGAAGACAAGGGTTAACTCAACGAGTTCAAAGGTTCGCTCAAAGCCAATCTTGGTGGCAGCGACCAAACCATAACGTTTCATTTCATAGTGCTGCAAAGGGGTAATGCCAACCAACCACATCTTATGCCCATCATCAAACTTAGGAGCAACAACAACATTCAGGTGATCCTCATCACGCACAATTTCAAACTGGGCTTCATCGCCCGCTAGTTCTTGAATAACGGTATGAAGCTCATACCAAGAACCTATATGTATCGAATTGATACGTACGATCCGATCACCCTCTTGTAAGCCAGCCATCTCAGCAGGCATCTTAGGGCTTAACGTACCAATAACGGCATCTTGATAGGGTAATAAACCAAGAGACTGCAAGCCTTCCAAACTAGTATTTTCTGCAGGCAGTGCCAACGTCAACTGCTCCCCTTTGCGCTCAACATTCATTTGAAGTTCAGAGCCAACAGAAGGAATTAAAGCTTTATCCGTTTCAGTCCAACTGGAAACAGCAGCGCCATTGACAGTAAGAATACAATCACCAGCGATAAAACCGGCGCGCTGGCCATCGGAGTCAGCAACAACATACCCCACACAAGGCGATTCATCTAAAAAGGTCGGGATGTTCACCCCAACCATGTAGGCGATTGGAAGAAGCAGCAATGGCAGGAGTAAATTCATGACAGGGCCAGCCGCAACGATTGCCATACGACGTAGCAACGACTTGTTTGAAAAAGAGCGTTGCAAGTCCTCTTCACTTAGATCGGATTCGTCATCCGCGACGCCCTCACCAAGCATTTGCACGTAACCACCTAAAGGGATAAGGCAGATAAGGTATTCAGTTTCACCCCAACTTTTACTAACTAAGCGAGGTCCAAAACCCAACGAAAATTTTAACACCTTAACGCCAGCGAGTTTTGCGACGCAAAAATGACCTAGTTCATGAATAAAAACAAGGACACCCAACATAAGAATGCCTGATATTACTGTTACCATTTTGCCTCCTCAGGCTACTTACTGCATTTCATCGAACCAAGTTTTCCAATTTGTTCATAGGACATCATACGAGCTCGTTCGTCAATGCCAATCACGTCTTCCACACAAACTACATCTTGATAAGGAGTACGATTAAGTACTTCCTCAATTATCTTCGATATATCTAAAAAACGGATACGATCATTGAGCAAGCAATCAACCGCTACCTCATTTGCTGCGTTTAAAACAACAGGGGCCGACCCTCCTTGTTCGAGAGCTTGGTAAGCCAGCTTCAAACAGGGGAATAACTCAAGGTTAGGACGACTGAAGGTTAATTCTGACAAAGCACATAAATCGAGCGCCGGTAATTGTAATGGAAGACGCTCAGGCCATGAAAGAGCATAAGCAATCGGCGTTTTCATATCAGGAATCCCCATTTGAGCGATCACCGTACCGTCGATATATTCCACCATTGAATGGACGATGCTTTGCGGGTGAACATGAACATCGATATGCTGGGCTTCAATATCAAACAACCAGCGCGCTTCGATCACCTCAAGACCCTTGTTCATCATCGTCGCCGAATCGATCGATATTTTTTTTCCCATGGTCCAATTCGGATGCGCCAAAGCTTGCGCTAAAGTGACTCGCTCTAACTGTTGCCGTGAAAAGGTGCGAAATGGCCCACCTGATGCGGTAAGAATCAATTTACGTACATCAGCTTGACGATGTCCCGCTAATGACTGATGGATGGCACAGTGCTCACTGTCAACAGGGAGAAGCTTCACACCGTTGCTGCGGACAGAATCCATAACAAGTGATCCTGCCATCACCAAAGTTTCTTTATTGGCAAGGGCGATATCCTTCCCCGCACCAATTGCAGCGAGAGTTGGAACGAGACCAGCAGCACCGACAATTGCTGAGACAACCATTGCAACATCAGGGTGCGTAGCACATTGACTGGCACCCTCTTCACCTGAAAGTATTTCAACCCTCACGCCACCAAGCAACAACTTTAAGCGCACAACATCATCAGCAGACGCAACAGAAACACACTGTGGATTAAAACAACGAACTTGTTCAGCGAGCAGAGCTAAATTGCTGCCAGCACTCAACGAAATAATTGAATAACGATCAGGAAATTCAGCAACAATAGCAAGAGTACTTACCCCAATTGAGCCTGTCGAGCCAAGAATCGATAACGCCTTCATCAATGAAAGGTTCCTGAAGTGAAATACAAATAGGCATACACTGCGGGAAAGGAAAATAAAAGACTATCGATACGATCAAGCATTCCGCCATGCCCTGGAAAGATCGTTCCTGAATCTTTAATGTTTGCATAGCGCTTGATCATCGACTCAAAAAGGTCACCTAGTTGACCGATACTACCCGCCAAAATGCCAACAATGAGACAATCAATCCAGCTTGACTGTGGTAACAACCACAGATGAGCCGCTAAGGCAGTCAATACCGAGCCCAACAATCCTCCGATAGCACCCTCAATGCTTTTTTTCGGGCTGATCGCTGGATACAGACGATGCTTCCCAAAGGCGGTGCCAACGAAATAGGCACAGGAATCACACATCATGGTCATAATTAGGACCAGCAGTACCCACAAACTGCCATGTTCGAGTTTATGCAGGAGCACCAACGGGCTGAGTAAAATAGGAATATACACCCAACCTAAAGTGAGGAGCCCAACTTCTGAAATAACAGTATTGATATCCTGATAGCACCAGAGAAAGTAAAGGGCAAAACCCATAAAAAGAAGCCCCGCAACGGGTACAATCATTTGCGGGAAATAGGCATTCACTAGAACGAGTGGAACTCCTACAGCAACGGCAAACAGTTTAACCCTACTCCGTTTGGGGGTGAACACCATGCTATAAAATTCCCACAAAGCAACCACGGCTACCCCACAAACAACTGCAGTAAACCACGGCGTAGAAACTGCGAGAGTAAAAAACAATACAATAGGTAACGCAATTAAGGCGGTAATAATTCGTTGTTTAATGGGATGCCTCCTCTAGAGACTCATTTTGATGTTGTTTAGCTGACAAGGCTGATGAAACACCGCCATAACGACGACAGCGTCTGGAATAGTCTTCCAGTGCCGCGTGTAACTGTGATGCATCAAATTCTGGCCAATAACAGGAACAAAAATAAAGTTCAGTATACGCAAGCTGCCATAATAAAAAATTACTGATCCTCATCTCGCCACTAGTACGAATCAACAGATCAGGATCGGGCAATTGCGCGGTATCTAAATAATCGGAAAATTGTTGTTCAGTGAGTTGAGACGCATCAACCAGCCCAGACTTATCATCCGCAATGAGGCGTTGTACTCCACGAAGAATTTCATTACGCGAGCCATAGGAAAGTGCAAGCGTCAATGTCATTCCAGTGTTTGTCGATGTAACTGCCATGGAATGGCTAAGCGACTGACCAATTTCTGTTGGCAGCTTTGACAGATCACCAATGACGTGAAAACGAATTTGTTGCTCCTGCAAAAGAGCTAATTCGGATGCTAGATACTGACCGAGAAGACCCATAAGGGCTTCAACCTCGCCCTCGGGTCGGCTCCAATTCTCCGAACTAAATGCATAAAGCGTTAAGTATTCGATTCCTAATTTCGAGCACTCCTGAACGGTGCCCCTTACCGTCAACACACCCTGCTGATGACCCGCAACGCGCGGCAAGCCTTTTGATTGGGCCCAACGACCATTACCATCCATAATTATGGCTACATGTTTAGGTAACACCATTCGTAATATTCCTACAAATCTATATAAGTGACATCCCTTGCCAATGATTGTTCAATCATAAAACAAACAGCAAGTTATCGTTACGTTTAAAATTAATCACAGATTTTAAGTTGCTGAAAAAATAAAGTATACTAAAAAGTTCACCCTTACCACTACCGAGAACAACGTAAAACAAAAAAAGGGGATCCTATAATGGATCCCCTCAAAATCACAACAGTGACGATGGTAATTAAACTTCCATCAATTCCTGCTCTTTGTCTGCGACTACTTCTTCACTTCTCTTTACATAAGAGTCGGTGAGATCCTGACAACTCTTCTCACTGCGCTTCAACTCGTCCTCAGTAATTTCTTTATCTTTTTCAAGTTTTTTTAGAGCTTCATTGGCATCACGACGTGCACTGCGAATACTAATTTTAGCATCTTCGCACTTAGCCTTAACCAGCTTAACCATCTCCTTACGACGATCCTCAGTCAAAGGTGGAATATT
>MAXR01000034.1:7038-10895 GCA_001751155.1 Desulfuromonadales bacterium C00003068
ATACGAATCAACTCACCATCAGATGAAGGCGTTAAACCAAGATCAGACTTATAGATCGCTTTTTCAATTTCGGGAAGAAGTGTTTTCTCCCACGGTTGAATTGTAATCATCCGCGCTTCAGGAACTGCCAATGTTGCAACGGAAGACAGCGGTGAAGGCGTTCCGTAATAATCAACCCGAACACCATCAAGTAAAGAGATAGAAGCACGACCAGTACGTGCCTTACTCAGCTCACGACGAAGTGCTTCAATTGCCTTTTTCATCAACTGTTCTGCTTTATCAAGCGTGTCCTTAACCATAGCACTATTCTCCTTTGACGACTGTACCGATTGACTCTCCCATAAGAACTTTAACTATGTTCCCTGGTTGGGTCATATTGAAAACAACAATGGGAAGATCATTATCCATGCACAGTGATGTCGCTGTTGCATCCATCACCTGTAACCCTTTTTGTAACACATCTAAGTATGTCAAAGAATCAAACTTGACCGCTGATGGATCTTTAGCTGGATCAGCATTATAGATACCATCAACCTTGGTTGCCTTAAGAATAACTTCAGCACCAATTTCCATTGCCCGCAGACTCGCTGCCGTATCTGTGGTAAAATACGGATTACCTGTACCTGCGGCAAAGATGACTACACGACCTTTTTCAAGATGTCGCACCGCACGGCGGCGGATATAAGGCTCAGCGATCTCACGCATTTCAATTGCCGACTGAACACGAGTTTTCACACCAACGGTCTCAAGAGCATCTTGCAGAGCAAGACTATTCATTACCGTAGCCAACATCCCCATGTAATCAGCACTAGCGCGATCCATGCCAGCTGAAGATGCTGCTAACCCACGAAAAATATTACCACCACCGATCACTAAAGAGATTTGGACACCTAATGCAACAACATCACGAATCTCACCAGCAATTCCAGTGATAATCTCAGGATCAATACCATAGCCATTATCGCCGGCCAAGGCCTCACCACTAAGCTTAAGTAATATCTTACGATATGCAGGTTTAGCAGCAGTCATAGTCATCCTACTTTCTTATGCCTGCATCTGTAAGTCAAGGGCGGATAAAATTTACCGTCATTCGGCTCACTGATTCAGGCTAGTAAATTACTTTGTAAGTGATGCAACTTCAGCGGCAAAATCATCAACACGTTTTTCAATACCCTCACCGAGCATGTAACGAGTGTATCCAGTCAATGTCACTTCAGCGCCGATCTCTTTGCCCAAGTTTTCAAGAACTTTATTAATTTTCTGATCAGGATCAATAACAAACGCTTGCTCAATTAGGCAAATCTCACCGAAAAATTTATTAATTTGACCAATAATAATCTTATCAACAATATTCTCAGGCTTGCCACTCTCAAGAGCCTTAACACGCATGATCTCTTTTTCTTTGGCAACAACATCAGCAGGTACTTCATCACGAGACAAGTATTGTGGTGCAGCTGCGGCAACATGCATAGCCAGTTGGCGAGCAACTGTTGCAACTGTATCGTTTGGTTTTTCAGTTGTCAGTTCAAGTACAACACCGATCTTACCGCCGCCATGAACATAAGACTCAACAACACCAGTCGTTACTGTATGACGAGCAAAACGACGAATATTGATATTCTCACCAATCGTTGCAATTTGATGAGTTAACTCTTCTGCAACGGTACGACCAGTGTTAGGAAATGCTGCTTGTTGTAGCGCAGCCATGTCAGCAGGAGCTGCTTCAACAACAACCTGAGCAACACCAGCAGCAAAACCACAAAACTCAGCGTTCTTAGCAACAAAGTCAGTTTCAGCATTAACTTCAACAATTACACCAACGGTTTCAGACCCTGCCGCTGCGACAGAACCTTCAGCAGCAACACGGCTTGACTTTTTAGCCGCAGCTGACAAACCTTTTTTACGCAAAAAATCAACAGCATCGTCGATATTTCCATCAGTTTCAGTCAATGCTTTTTTGCAATCCATCATTCCTGCGCCAGTTTTGCCACGAAGCTCTGCAACCATTGAAGCTGTAATTTTAGCCATGATCTATATCTCCCTACCTGCTCATCAGACAATGAGCCATTGTCATTTGTTCAAATCAAAAGTAAACCACTGTAAACGCGAAAAAAGCGACCAGCAAAGTGGTCGCTTTTAACCTTACAATGAACTCGCCGTATTAAGCCTCTTTAGGCGCAGCTTCAACCTTAGGTGCAACCTCAACCTTAGGTGCAGCCTCAGCTTTAGGTGCAGCCTCAGCTTTAGGTGCAGCCTCAGTTTCAGGTGCTACGTCAGCGCCCTCGTTATCAGTTGCCAATGCCGCTTCACGAGCTTGAATTCCCTCAAGTGTCGCTTCAGCCATACTTGAAACAAAGAGACGAATCGCACGAATCGCATCATCATTACCGGGGATGATGTGATCAATTTCATCTGGATCGCAGTTGGTATCAACAACAGCAACAACAGGAATACCAAGCTTCTTCGCTTCGCAAACAGCAATCGCTTCTTTTTTTGGATCAATTACGAACATCGCACCAGGAAGTTTTGTCATCCCCTTGATACCACCAAGGTTTTTTTCAAGCTTAATTCTTTGACGCTCAAGCTGGAGACACTCTTTCTTCGTCAACAATTCAAAGGTTCCATCTTCGGCCATCGCTTCAATTTTCTTGAGACGATCGATGCTGCCTTTAATTGTAGCAAAGTTTGTCAACATACCACCCAACCAGCGGTTGTTAACAAAGAATTGACCAGAACGTAGTGCTTCTTCACGAATCGTATCTTGAGCTTGCTTTTTGGTACCAACAAAAAGGATGCTATCGCCATTCTCAGCAACACCTTTAATGAAGTTACAAGCAGAACGGAAATAACGAACCGTTTTTTGTAGATCAATAATATAGATGCCGTTACGAGCACCAAAAATATAAGGTTTCATTTTTGGATTCCAACGCTTGGTCTGGTGACCGAAGTGTACACCCGCTTCGAGCAGTTGTTTCATAGTAATCTTAGGCATTTTTCTTTCCTCTCACTGTGGTTAATCGTCCGTTCCCAATTTTGAATATGCTATACCGTCGTAATCCACCCGATGTGGACACCACACTTCGGCACATGGGAACGTGTGTCGTTGTTGACATATGGCGCCTTGATAACATAGCCCCATGGGCTTCGCAAGGAAAAAGAAAGCAGCGGTTTACATTTACATACGAACTGTACTACCATCCGGCCGTTATGACATCTTATCGAATCAAAATATATATAACCCGCGAAGTGATAACCCCTTTTATTTTGGGAATTATCCTCTTTACATTCGTTCTTTTACTTAGTCGCTTATTAAAGCTAATTGAACTGATTGTTGATAAGGGCGTACCGTTTACAGAAATTTTTGGCATTTTTGCGTCATTGATGCCCTCTTTTTTTGTCATTACCGTACCACTGTCTTTTCTATTAGCGATCCTCATTGCATTTGGTCGCCTATCCGCTGACAGTGAAATTGTTGCCATGAAGGCGGCAGGGTTAAGCTTATACCAACTCGCTCAACCTGTTATTATTCTCTCACTTTTTGTTTGCTTATTTACTGCTGGTTTGACCCTCTACGCTGAGCCCTATGGTCGTGCTAATTTGCGCCAACAGTTAATCGACATGGCCTTCAGTAAAGCGGCAGTTGCCATCACCCCACAAGTATTCAACGAAGAGATTAAGGGGTTAATCCTTTACGCCAATAAAGTTGAACCTGAAACAGGTCAATTATCAGGGGTATTTATCTCCGATAATCGCATGGGGGAAACACCTTCTGTTATTACAGCTCAACAGGGCTTGATCTATCCAGACAAAGTGAGCCATAAACTGTTGATGCACCTAGAAAAAGGCACCATCCATCG
>MAXR01000035.1:0-2987 GCA_001751155.1 Desulfuromonadales bacterium C00003068
GCGGAAGATCGCGGAAGATCGTGTATTGACATCCGAATATCAGCTATGTTAAGCGTGTCATATATGAAACACAGTATCAATTGGGACTGATTAGAGACAGTCGACAATCACCCTTGGTACAGAGGTGTTTAGCATTTTTTTGGTTTCTTACTGAAAAGAAAGAAGCCAAAAAAATCTGTGCAATCCAGTTAATCCTGTCAAACTAAAATTTTTTTTGCAGATCGCGGAAGATCGCGGAAGATCGTGTATTGACATCCAAAGCTAAGCCATGCTAGGGGTGCCCGTACATGAAACACAGTTACAATTGTAAGTCATCAGCGATTGTACCTGCTAAATGACAGATGCTAAATGACCAATGATAAATGCTAAATGATCATTAACAAAGGGCTTTGCTGCCCAACAAGAAGGGGGGTGCGAGGGAGTTGAATTATTGGCGAGGGTATGCGGTTGAATGGTAAGCAACTGCTAATGGGGGACAAAGGACTAACAAGCTCACGAAAGTAGAAGTGAAAGGAGAAGTAGATGGAAAAACTATTTAAAGGCCCGTTGAGCATAATTGCCATAATGCTGGCGTTTATGCTGGGGCTCGGAATGATGGCACCGCCCGCGTACGCCGATGTTAACCTTACTGGCGCTTGCGGGCAGGCATTGAGTGTTGCGGGAGAGACCTATCACATGACTGTGGATATTGACTGCTCTGACGCGGAGGATTGGCCGTGTTGTGACCCAAATGACCCGGACAAAAAGCATGTGTACGGTGTGATTATCACTGCCCCCAATGTCACTCTTGACGGCCATGGTAAACACATTATTGGCGGAAACGCTGATGACAAATGTTGCGAGGTCGTAATAAACCCCGGCAACGATCCGGATCCAGGCTGGTGTACTGACCACCCCTGCCGTAACGGATTGACCGATGATGCTGGTAAATCAGCGATTTGTACAGGCGTTCTGAATGCCAACCCAGTAGGTGGGCAAGGCGGATACAGTGGTGTGACCGTCAAGAATGTGGAGATCAGTGGATTTTGCGACGGTATTTTCATGTCAGGTGACTGCAATCCGGAGAGGCGGCTTACAGGAATCCTGATAGAAGGCAATTACATCCATGACAATGGTAAAGATTGCGGCTGTTATGTGCATAGTGGTGGTGAAGAGGGGTATTACCCACACCCGAACTTTAACGACGCAATCTACCTGGCACAGGTAGGAATTGATGCTCCTGGTGTTGGGATAGGGGTATTTCCGGAGTGTGAAGAGTGCAGGATGCTGAACCCTTTTCCTGAGTGTCTTCCTGTTGATGAATACCTCGAGTTTCCTGATTTGATTGAGTGCACCGGTGGATGTGCCGAGCCGTGGTGTGAGTGTTGTAAACCCCTGTGGGCGGCTGAGATAGATCCACCACCAGTAGAAGGGGGCCCGGTTAAGGTAAACATCGTAAGGCACAACCTGATTTACAGTCAAAAGGGATGCGCCAAGATCTCCTGCCCGGGTGGAAACGGCATCAATTTAAATGGAGGGCTGGAGCTGGAGGACGACGACCTGTGGTGGTCTGGTTGCAATGATATATACAAAAATGTTATCAAGAATTGCAATTTCTCGGGAATCATGTATCAACATGCTACAAGGTATAACCGGATACATGGCAACTATTGCACAGGCAACAGGTACGGTGGAATCACGGATCCATGTGACTGGTGCGAGGACAATTATATTTATGACAATGTGCTAAAATACAATTATGGACCGGGAATCGGTCTAAATGCTATGGCACGAATCAAGAACAACATTTCTATCGACAACCAGCCGGTCCCTGATGAATGCGGCAAACATAACCTTCCCTATCCACACGGCGGAATCGGAATTTGGTGCGGAGATGAAGCTGCCAGCGAATTAGTCGGCAATACCTGCGTTGGAAACGCAACCGCGGACATTCGCGCAGTGGCTGCTGCCGGTGCTTTTGGTGACCAGAACAAGTGCAGAACAATTAATAGCACCTATAGAGACTGCACTCCTGGCCCGCGCGGCATGTGCCGGTATGACTGTGCCGACAGGCTGAACTGCGTGGCGGATCTGAATCACGATTGCAACGTAAATATTCACGATTCTAACCTAATGATCTTTAACGAGTGGAATTACGGACCTATGCAGTGCTGTGGCTCTCCATGGCCCCAACCATAATAAGAAGGTAGCTGGGCGGCCGTTGGAAAGAAAGATATGGTCGCCCAGTGATACCCCATTAAGAAGAAAGGAGTTTGATCATGAGAAAGATAGTTTTAACCTTGGCTGTTTGTTTGATCGGTCTAGTATTAACTGTGGGTAACGCCAGTGCGTGGTATTTTGAGCTTGATAATTCAAATGCTACAGGTCCAGAAGATCTCACCTTCGATATACTTTTCAACCCGGAAGGAGAGGTCAGACTGGATAATTATCAGCTCGATTTTGAGTATGATACGATTGAACTGGCGAGCTGGACCAGTGCTGGTGGGTCGTATACGAATACGCCCCCGACCGGGCCGCCCATGCTTTATCCAGATTATTTTGGAGTTATGGTGGAAACAGATCCCGTTGGCCAGCCCACCCCCGGTCATCTGCGCAATTTTAATGCAGGTAGGTCTGGCACAGGGCCTACCGTTTCCGAGGAGGTACTAATTGGCACGCTTACTTTTGGTTCTCTCCTTCCTGGCGCCACCCTGGACGGGTTTCTCGACCTTTCATTTGAGGAGACTAGCAATATAATAGCCACGATAGACGGTGTGGGGTACGACCTAAGCCATGCCGCGGGGCAACTGAAGTACGGTAGTGGTATGGACGTACCCGTCCCGATTCCGGGTACAGTGCTTCTTTTTGGCTCAGGTCTGCTAGGGCTGCTAGGCATTGGCCGCAGGAGGCGCAATGCATAATACCTCGTTATTACAGTTGTTTTAATAAGGAAGCGATTCCTTCCAAGAAGCTGGTTCAGCCCCGGCCGGGTCTGAACCAGCTTCAAT
>MAXR01000035.1:3035-4037 GCA_001751155.1 Desulfuromonadales bacterium C00003068
GGTAAGTGAAATTCAATAACAATTGCCCTGTCAGTGGCTTAACCATGTTAACCAGAAACGGTTAACCAGAAACGTAAAATGCTCTGATAAGGACTGGAAATTGTACAGCTTATCCAGTATCAAGTCACCCGCCCCGTTGAATTTCCCGAAGGGAATCCTATTCAATAGGTCCAGTTTCCAGTATCTGTCTTTCCTGACTAAGTTCCAACAAGAAATATACGCTTATTTGGCCCCTAGACATTATCTTAGAATCCACAGAGAGGAGATTGGAAAATGAAAAAACTACTCTTAGCCTTGGCTGTTTTTTTCATGGGCATGGCACTAACTGTTGGAAATGCGAGTGCCTGGTATTTTGAACTCGATAATTCTGACGATGATCTCACCTTTGATATACTGTTTAATCCGGAAGGGACGCTCAGACTGGATAATTATCAGCTCGATTTTGAGTATGATACGACTGAACTGGCGAGTTGGGCTAATGCTGGTGGGTCGTATACGAATACGCCCCCGACCGGGATTTTTTCAGATTTTTTCGGATCTGTGGAGGAAGCAGATTGCATGCATGATCCCACCCCCGGTCATCTGCGCAATTTTAATGCAGGTAAGACTGGCACAGGGCCTACCGTTTCCGAGGAGATACTAATCGGCACGTTCACTTTTGGTTCTCTCCTTCCTGTCGCCACCCAGGACGGGTTTCTCGACTTTACATTCGAGGATACTCCCAATATAATAGCCACGATAGACGGTGTGGGGTACGACCTAAGTCAGCCTGCGGGCCAGCTTCACTATGGTGATGGCATGGACTTGGGCGACCCCTCAACCATCACTCCAGGTGATATTAACGATGATGACATCGTGGATTTGACTGACGTCATGCTGACCCTCCAGATCGCCAGTGGCCTCACGCCGTCAGCCCCCAACTTGGATGCCGACGTAAATGGGGATGGAAAGATCGGGGCTGAAGAATCCACTTATGTTGTGCAGATGGTTGCTGGCATCAGG
>MAXR01000035.1:4044-4323 GCA_001751155.1 Desulfuromonadales bacterium C00003068
TCATTGGTCATTTGACATTTATCATTCCAGAATTGCGGGGCAATAGTATCGTCATGCTGTGTTGTCTCAACATCAGCGAACTCCAATTACGCTTGAAAATGCCGTCCAATATCCTCAGCCTGAAAGTTTGATCATAGCGTTCGGACACCATTCGTTGATCATTTGGTGATGTCAGGCGATCGTTGTTAGTTGTCCGTTGCCAGCATCTCCAAACCAATCAATAGACACTTTCATAGTCGATAACCAGTGAGATCCTGGAAGCTCTACAACTTATGGACC
>MAXR01000035.1:4372-4569 GCA_001751155.1 Desulfuromonadales bacterium C00003068
AGAGATAGATGATTTCCCTTTTGCCGTTGAGAGGCCGGCAAAGGGGAACCGCTCAGCAGCTTTGCTGCAATAGTCTCTCGTGCCCGCAGGGCTGTGGTTTTCAATTGCCGCACTCTCAGCGGCAAACGAAAAAAGAACCTCTGCGACCTCTGCGTCTTGAGCGAAGCGGGCAGTGAAAAAGTAATCAAAATTACAAG
>MAXR01000036.1:0-1389 GCA_001751155.1 Desulfuromonadales bacterium C00003068
TCTTCCGCTGCCTGATCGTATTGCGCTTGCTCACCCCATACATCAACAGTAGTGCGATACAATTGTTCTAAATCCAAGGGTTGTCCCTTCACCTAAAATTAATTGATAATAGCGGCACTTTACACCGACAATCACGGTATGGCAATGGCTCCATCACCAAGCCATTCCCGCCTGCTGAAGCAGTTGATGATCGAGGCTCAAAGCACTACCTGATGTTGTTAAAAAATCGCCGATCATCATACCACTTGCGCCCGCTTTGAAAATTTCATTTTGCCGTGTTTTAAGTTGGTACTGGCGACCACCACAGACTGAAATTCGCGCCTGTGGCAACAGGTAACGGAACAAACTAACGGTGGTCAGGCAATCGTCAGCAGCGAGAGCTGGTTGATTTTCCAAAGGAGTGCCAGCAACGGGAGTCAAAAAATTAATTGGTACTGAATCTATTTTCAGCTCACGCAGGGTGCAGGCGAGTTCAATCCGTTGCGCCCAACTTTCCCCCATGCCAAATATTCCGCCACTACACACCCGTAAACCCGCCCGCTGAGCAACAGTCACCGTATCAATGGCATGATGATAATCGTGGGTGGTGCAAACGTTGGTAAAAAATGAGCGCGCCGTTTCAAGGTTATGATGGTAGGTCACACAACCGGCATCCACCAAACGCATAGCCGTCTGCGGATCAAGAAAACCAAGCGAAACGGAGGGATCAAGATCACATTGCGTCGCAATTTGTTCGATCACCCGCAACAGGGTATCAATCTCCTCACCCGGTAAGACCCGCGTTCCGCTGGTGACCAAGCTAAAACACCGCGCCCCTCCCTGCTCGGCTCTCTTCGCGGCCTTCAATAATTGATCAGGTTGCCGCAAAGGATAGATGGGAGTAGCCGTTTGATGATGTTGCGACTGGGCACAAAATGCACAATTTTCAGCGCAACGACCCGATTTAGCGTTCACAATCGCGCACAACTCAACCTGTTCACCGCAAAACTGTCGTCGAATCGCTTCAGCACCTTGATGCAATGCATCCAGTGCTGAGCCATTCTTTTTCACCTTACTAATTAACGATAACGCCTGCTCTGCCGTTAAGCTATCACCCGCTAAGACCGCTTCGGTTCTTTGATGTATGCCGCTGTTCATTGCGCCTCCTATTGACTATTAAACGGGATCTTACGGCTCTCTGCCCACCTTGTCAACCAAGAGAGAAGACAAGTTTACAATTCTCTGACAGCAAAGTAAAAACGTTTGACAGTGTAATCGATTTACGGTAAATACAAGTCTTTAAAATTGATGCCGTTATAGCTCAGTTGGTAGAGCACTTCACTCGTAATGAAGGGGTCAACGGTTCGACTCCGTTTAACGGCTCCAATTTTAATACGACTTGTATTTACA
>MAXR01000036.1:1416-8626 GCA_001751155.1 Desulfuromonadales bacterium C00003068
TGGGTTTTGTCATTTCATCTCACCAAATGTAGCAACACATATTACTTTCGGCTTCGCATTCCACAAGATCGTTATAGCTACTTCCCCACCGATGAGATAAAGAAATCTCTTCGCTCTCATAGTCTACCAGCAGCTAAGATTCTCTGTTCATCATGGGAGGATAAGTTTCAAAACACACTCGTCCTGTTGAGATCTGGTTTTGTCAATGAAGATGGTCTCGCAAAAACAAATTAGATGGCTAAGCAAAAATTTCGTCCCCCAAGGCGTAGTGGTTATTCAAGGGAGAAGGCATACATGTTGTATGTCGAACTCTTGAATAAACGCTGCAACGCAGGTGGGCGGACATTTTGCGACGCCATCAATGAAGAGCAGTTGAACAGCATGATTGAAGAGTTGTTACCAGAGAAACACGATCCACCATATTTAAATCGATGTAAACAATACAACGCAATAAAGTGTTCACCACTTTCGATTGCAGTAGCATGGTAGCGATCATCCCAAAAAGCACCTTTACGTTTTTTTCGTTTATTGAACTCCTGAGCTGTTTTACCCGCAATTAACTGCAGGCTGTTTGGAATAACATCCTTGTCACTATCGACAACCAGTAAATGGATATGGTTGAAAGTCACCGCAAAATCAAAAACTTGAAGTTTGTAGCGTTTTTTCGCCTCAAACAGCCATTGCGTCCAACGACCTCTATCCTTTGAGAATTTAAGAAGAAACTCTCTTATATGGCATCGGTGGTTTTTTTGCTTGTTTCACCCACAGATTCTGCGGAAGAGCGTTCTATTTAAACCAGATCAAAATTTCACACAAAGGGTTTTCCGCTTCCTTAAGCGGTAAAGCAGCCATTGAATAAAAATATGGAAAGAGGCTTTTCTGTACTGATTTCATCAACCATGATATTTTATTTCTGAATTCCATTAATGGCCTACCTATTATTGATTCGAGCTATTAACCTAAAATATCAGATAGTTGTTTTTGAACAACAAACTTCAAATAGAATCATAATTATATTCAAAAATTTAAACACTCTTTTGCAAGAAGTACACACGTTGCTAAAATTATCGTGCCTACTTATATCGGTTTGCACGCTGTACAGTGCAGCTCAACATTAAACAACCGAAGTAGAGTCATTGCGGATAAAATCTGGAGATGGTTTATGCCGGAACTACGGCAAGAAAATACGAGTTATCACCCCGCACTGTTTGCCATTACCATTGCCGTTTTCATGTGCCTTCTGGACAGCCATATCGTCCGTATCTGCCTTCCGGTGATAGCGCGGGATTTTGATATATCATCTGGCCAGACGGCTTGGATCAATCTTGCCTACCTGCTCGTGATGACTCCTGGGTTGCCGGTCTTTGGGAAAATTTCGGACATCGTCGGTGCCAGAAAGATCTTTATCCTCGGCTATCTGATCTTCATAACGGGTTCCATGCTGTGCGGTATCAGTCCGAGCTTTTATTCTCTGGTGTTTGCACGTTTTATTCAGGGAGTTGGTGGGGTGATGCTAATCGCTTCTGGCCCTTCGATGATATCTCACCTTATACCGGCTGATAAAAGGGGATATGCATTTGGACTTCAGGCAACCGCCGCAGGGCTTGGCATATCTCTTGGAGCTCCATTGGGCGGAATTCTGACCGAGCTACTTTCTTGGAGGTATATTTTCTATATCAATGTCCCTGTGGCGTTGGCCGGTATCGTTATGGCTATCAGGTACATCCCGCAGGAAACTTACACTGACTGCCTGAAAAACCTCTTGAAACGACTGGACATTGCAGGGAGCCTATTTCTCTATTGCAGCCTGTTCTTCATTACCATCGGCTTGAGTCTTGTTTCAAAAATCAAGACAGGCCCCTTCCCTTTTTTGGCAAGCATGGCGTTAGGTACGATTTTTTTGATTCTTTTTCTACAGCGGGAGAAAAAATCTGCAGAACCCATTATAGACACCTCCATACTTTCAAGGCCGTTCATTCTGATCATATTTTCTACCTTTATCAGCTACATTCTTATGACCGGTAACGCTTTCATGATGCCATTTTATCTGATGACCTCCCTTAATCTCACTCCAGCCATGTCTGGTATGATGATCCTGTTTTTTTCTTTGAGTTTTTCATTTTTCAGTTCAGTGGCAGGGCGTCTGGCTGACAAACATGATCCTAAACTGTTAGGCAGCATGGGAATGTTGATGTCAGCCGCTGCGGTCGCATTCTTTGTTTTTGTCATTGCTAAGTTATCCGTTTTTCTAACAGCGACATTTCTCGTACTCTACGGTTCGGCATTTGCTTTTTTTGTATCCCCTACCAACAAGCTTCTCATGAACCACGCCCCTAAAAACAAGCAGGGCGTTGCCAACGGAATTTATCGTACTGCGGTTTTTCTTGCTTCACTGGTGGGGATTTCCGTTTATGGCTCACTTTCCGACCATCTTGAACCTTCAGGGGTTATACCTTTATTTTCAACTATCTATCTTTGGTCTATCCTGCTGCCGCTCGGCTCCTTCGCGGTGGTTTATTTTTCTAAACTTTCCCCACCTTCGGCTGATTAGATTCGATGAAGGGAAACAGTTCATTTCAATAACGGAGGACAACATGAATCTTTCCAATATATACAAGTCGGCGTTAAGTGGCACACCGGATAAAGCTGCTTATATCTGCGGAAATACGGCTGTCAGTTACCGTTCATTAGATGAAAATTCCCGACGCTATACAGCTGCGCTCAAGGTTCTAGGTATTGAAAAAGGTGATCGAGTTGCCCTCACCATGCATAATATTCCTCAATTACCGCAGTTATACATTGCCCTCTACCGGCTGGGAGCAATTGCAGTGCCGATCAGCCCCTATAGCACCGCGGCCGAACTGAACTACGCTCTGGTTCATAGTTCAGCACGCCTGCTTCTAGTTAGTCTGGAACTATACAACACTGCCTTGGAAGCAGTCGCAAACGCGCCAACAATAGAGAAGACCATAATTGTTGACGATCAGGGGGAAACGGGGGGCGATTTTCATTTTGAGCTTGCGGAACAACCCGTCGATGCTTGCGCTATGGATCCATCAGATCCGGCGATGATACTCTATACCTCGGGAAGCACGGCAAAGCCTAAAGGGATTGTGTACTCATCGAAATCACTGCAGTCCTGTGTGGCATGTCGTTGCGAGACACTAATCATGACCACAGATGACATCTATTTCAACGCTGGCTTTCTGTGTCATGGCGCTGCCCTCACCATGACGCTTCTCCCCGCTCTGTATACAGGAGGCACCGCTCTGTTTCCCACAAAATTCAACACCTCAGAATTTTGGCCATCAGTCGGTCGCTACAAACCGACCATTGCTGCTCTAGGGCCATCCCAGTTGTGGACGGTACTTGAGCATCCACTCTGTTCTCTCACGGATTTCAGTTCCCTTCGCTACGTAACCTCAGGAGGAGATGTCGTCAGTAATCAGCTGCATGAGCTATTCCTTCGGACGATCAAATTCCCCCTCTCAGAAAGCATCGGAATGACCGAGTGTGGCACCTACCTGACAACGCGCCCCAGAATGCTCCACAAAATTGGTTCCATGGGGAAACCGGTTGTTGGTTCGGAAGTGCGACTGGTCAATGATCAGGGTTCCGATGTAAGCCTGGGAGAAACCGGCCAGATCATAGTGCGTACTGAAAGCTGTATGTCAGGATACTGGAACGATGAAAAAAACACGGCTTTGACCATTGTAGATGGGTGGCTACAAACAGGTGACGTTGGCCGTCAAGATGAAGACGGCTACTACTATTTTGCAGGCCGGATCAAGAACATGATTGTCAGAGACGCCTGCAACATATCACCCAAAGAGGTGGAAGATGCCATCAAGCAACACCCCATAGTTAAGGATTGCGGCATTGTTGGTATACCAGATCCCTGTCACGGGCAAAAAGTGATTGCATTCATACTGTTACATGTTGAAGAGGATTCACTTGACGAACACGAATTGGAGAAGTTCACTGCTTCAATCATAATGGGGCCACGCCTGCCAGACAAATGGGTGCAGGTCAAGGAACTTCCCTCAACCCAATTGGGAAAGCTTGATCGTAAAAAGTTGCAGAAAATGGCTGAGGTGTTTGGTGGCACACAATGAAACCAGTCGAATCTGTTATAACCCTTCCGACTCAGGCACGGTTTTTGCGCCCAGCCCTTGCGTTCATCCGCGCCACTGCAGCTTCCTGCGGATTTTCCGATTCAGCGCTTAACCATATTGAGGTCGCGGTTGAAGAGGCGCTGACAAACGTTATCAAACATGCCTTTGAGGGGGATGCTGATGAAACATTCAAGCTATCGATCCGATTTACGCTGACAGAATTCTTTATCACCATCTATGACAAAGGGATGCCTTTCAGCCCCGACAGAGTTACGGACTACGATCCCGCAAAACTTGAAGAGACGCTGGCAACAGATGGTCTTGGCGTCTATCTGATGAAAAAGATGATGGATGATGTTCTATTTGAAAATTTAGGACGCGAAGGAAAATCACTCACACTGGTCAAGAAGATCAAGGATAATCAGTCAGAAACGGCCCTAAAAGGTAGCGGGAATGAGCTGCTGATCAAGTGCAGTCAGGATCTCGCCACAGTAGAGAGTGCATATGAAATCAGGGATTTCAAACCTGAAGATGCGTTGGAAATCTCAAAGTGCGCCTATAAGGCATATGGCTACACCTATGAGCCGTACATCTATTATCCTGAACAGATTATTGCAATGAACGATGCCGGTACCTTGCGCTCTTTTGTCGCCGTCGGTAAGGAGACGAACGAAATCATGGGGCATATTGCCTTGAAATATAAAAATGCCATTGCCCGCATCGCTGAAATTGGAGTTGCCTTTGTTAAACCTCAATATAGGCAGTTGGGGATTTTTAAATCCATGATAGATTTATGCCATGAAAACGCAGCGCAATTAAAGAGGTATGGCATCTTAGGCCGAGCGGTTACGAGCCACATCGGCTCACAAAAAGCTATGGATTCTATGGGCTATGCCGTATGCGGTCTGTCTCTCGGACTTTTCCCCGATGATGTTGATTTCAAAGCGCTTACTGGGAAAATAAGGCAGAAGGAAAGCGGGCTTTTGCTCTACCTCCCTGTTTCCGAGGAAAGTGAAAGAACAATCTATCTGCCTTTGAGGCATAAAAACACCATACTGGAGATGTTCAGCTCTTTTAAACTAATGGTACGCTCTGCAGAAAACGTTACAAAGTCTATTGACGGGCAAAGCCAAATACAGGTTGAGATCGTCCCAGTTCTGAATGTTGCCGAGGTAGAAGTTACTATCATCGGAGGCGACATCATAGATGAATTGAAATCAACCATTCATAACCTCTGCCTGAAACATGTCGATGCAATTTACCTCCACCTTGATCTGGAAGATCCGAACTGTCCGCATGCCGTGCAGCAATGCGAACATTTGGGATTTTTCTTTTCCGGTGTTCTTCCTTTTGGTCTGCACAACAGACACGTCCTTATTCTGCAATATATGAATAATCTTGCTATCAATTACGACATTATAAAACCGTATGCAGAGAGTGCGGTGCGTATTTTACAGTATGTACGTTCGTGTGATCTGAATAGAGCTGGTTAACACCACCACAATAAAAAGGAAATGAGGCTACAAATGATTGAATACGATGAGATATATACAAGAAACATAGGACTTTTCACCATTGAAGATCAGCAGAAATTGCGAGACTCGGTCGTCTCTATCGCCGGAGTGGGTGGTGTCGGAAGTTATCAAGCAGTCGCCCTTGCTCGGCAAGGTGTCGGCGAATTGCGGATCATGGATCCTGGCGTATTCGATGAGCCCGATCTCAACCGACAATACGGAGCAATGATGAGCACAATTGGCGACAACAAGGCAATCGCCACCACAAAGATATTGAAGGATATCAATCCGTACCTGAACATAAAAACCTATACCAGGGCAGCCGAAAGCAAGGAAGAGATCGAGGAATTCATAGAAGGGGCCGACCTTGTAATTGATGCCATCGATTATGCTGGTTTCGGCCACAAGCAGATTCTGCACGCCTGCGCTCGTGCTAATGGCCAATACATACTTTCCTCGCCAATTCCTGGTTTCGGGGCGACTCTGATGGTTTTCTCGCCAGACGGCATGACCATGGAAGAGTATTATGACGCCCCATCCGACCCCGCACATTACAAAGATTATATCCTGTCGATGGATAAATTGATGCCGACCGAAATCATACCATCTGCTTATCGTGATTTTGAACAGGGCCGCATTGGCGCCTTGTCAACAAACGGCGCATCCGCACAACTTTCCGGTGCCCTTGCAGGTCTCGAAGCAGCTTTGATGATAACCGGAAAAAGGGAAAAAGAAGAGCTTGTCGTTGTTCCTGAAATCATCTATGTGGATCTACTTAACCGCAGTTACTCAACCTATACCCCTGTACAATAAAGGTGGCTAGCTATGATCGGTAAAACTGTCGCTGCACGAATAGAAAAACTTTTTGATAAAGATACGTTTACCACCTTTAATATGGATCAGAACAATGGTTTTGTCACTGGCTGCGGAAAAGTGGATGGCCGTGATGTGATGGCCTCTTTCATTGAGCCGGACGAAGCGCCTGAAAGCTCTTTTAAAGTGCTTCAGGACCATCTTGCACTGCTTGAAAAAGCCTTGGAGAAAAAGGTTCCGGTGGTCTTTGTTATGGATACCCCTGCCATGCATAAAACAGCGGATAAAAGTCCTTTCCCTAAAGACCCGATACGGTTACTGACAGGCAAGAATGGTGTCGGCCGGATGTACTCCTCTCACGCTAGGCTTTCCGGCAAAGTTCCTCAGGTTGTCATGGTCCTCAACAAGCTCGGTGCCGCGCTGACGTTTCCGGTGACGTTATGCGATGCGGCAGTAATGGTTGAATCTGCTGGCATGAGTATCGGACGACCAGACGTTGTCGAAAAGATATGTGAACAGTCGGTTGATTACGCTGAACTAGCAGGCCCTGCAATGCATTATTCTACATCGGGATCCATTGACCATGTTGCTTCGGACGAGCCAGATGCTTTTAGGTGGGTCAGAAATTATCTGGGCTGCATGACACAGAATTTAAAACAGAACTCGCTACCTCCGGAATTCGACACAGCAACACTCGAAAGGGCCGTGCCTGCCACCCCCTTTATGGCTTTTGATACACACAAGGTCATCAAGGGGATCGCTGATGCC
>MAXR01000036.1:8645-8770 GCA_001751155.1 Desulfuromonadales bacterium C00003068
CACCGGAATTGTCGCAAACAATTCAGCCGTGCGTGGCGGACTTTTCTTCCCAGAAACCTGTAGAAAAGCAGCCCGTTTCGTTTCCATATGTGACGCTTATGCTATCCCCATGGTTTTCCTCGCCG
>MAXR01000037.1 GCA_001751155.1 Desulfuromonadales bacterium C00003068
CTTCGATGTAAGCAGGAATATCAATATGTGCTGGACATCTGTCCATACATGGTGCGGTGACCTTATCACGATAATCACCAGCGAATTTAGGCTTTCGCCCGCCACTGATGTACGCCATATAATCATCACGGAAGTGATTGACAGTATCCAAGACAGGAATAACCGATGTCATACACAGAGTACATTTACACCCCTCAAGAAGGCTAGATAGGCTCTGGATGATATCCAAATCCTTCTCTTCACCGTGACCTTGAAGAATACGTGCCAACGTATCCTGTAGTACACGTGTCCCTTTTTTACCTGGAGTACATTTACCGCAGCAGTGTTTTTCCTGCACGCGCTTCATGTACTCGGCAGCCATAGCAACCACGTCAGTATCTTTATCCAGTAAAACAACACCATCCCAACCCATAAACGCGTTGACTTTGCTGTTACCCAGATATTCTGTCGGCAGTTTAAGCTTTAACGAAGCTAAGTCAGCCTCACCGCCATTGCGGTTATCGACAACTTTTCTTCCCCAGCTGGAAAATACGATTTCTGACAATATGACCTCCTGTGATACCTATGCCCTCGCCTGCTAGAGGGCTTTTTATTCTTCACAAAGAAGAGCGACGAACCGCTCTTTTTATCGTAAATCACGACATATATTTTGTATACAGTATGCAGCTAAATACCACAAATACCGCTACTAAATCAAGGACAATTTTACATAAGAAATGACGACACGTGGCCACATGGACGGCGGAAGTGAAAACAAAATGACTTCGGCCGCAACAGCACGCTATGGTGAAAAAGATCGAATAACTTCAATGAGTTCTTGTGCTAATTCAACCTTACCAAATGGCGGCATAATATAATACCCATCGCTCTGACTATGGCGAGCACTCACCATCTCCACAGCTATCTCCATACCAGCGGCCACACCTTGCGCCCCTTTGGTGCCGCGCATTCTCTCACGCACCTCATCAGGTAACACAATTCCGGGAACTTCATTATGAAGAAATTCAGCATTTCGCTCACTGACCAGCGGGAGAATGCCAAGAAAGGCTGGAATGCTGACATCCCTTAAAGCAAGATTCATCCGATCGACAATCTCAAGGGAGTAAACAGGCTGCGTTTGAACAAACTGAGCACCTGCCGCGATTTTTTTATCTAATTTACGCAACTGACCATCAAGCTTGGCCGCATTCGGATTAAATGCCGCGCCGATACAAAAGTCACTACAGCTGGCCAGATCAGCGCCAAGTAAATTACGGCCACTGTTTAACGCTGTCAAAAGTTCGAGTAAGCCAACGGAGTTAAGATCAAAAACACTGGTTGCGCCACCGCCATCACCAACCGAAGCCGGATCGCCCGTGACGGCAAGGATATGACGCAAACCAAGCAGATGGGCACCCATCATTTCGGAATGAAGGCCAATCAAATTACGATCACGGCAGGTCACGTGGGCAATGACAGGAACGCCTGTCGCATCTTGAATGCGCGCCGCTAATGCTAAATTACCCATGCGAATACGAGCCAGTGGGTTTTCAGCAAGATTAATCGCATCAACACCGCTGGCCGCCAACTGACGCGCTCGTTGAATCACCTGAGTACAATCAAGGCCGCGTGGCGGGTCTAATTCCACTGTGATCGGCTTACGTTTTAGGTCATGCTTTAATAGTGGTGAACTTTCTCGTAATGAGGAGATAGTGACGACAGGTTCAGCACTCTTAGCACCCTCAACCACTTGTGGTGCCACGATGCGCGTTACCGGCTTAACCCCCTTGAGGCGTTGCGCAAGAGCGGCAATATGCTCAGGCGTCGTACCGCAGCAACCACCAACCAGCGAAGCCCCGCTAGCAACCATCTCTTGGCTGCGTTGGGCAAAGTATTCTGGGGTTGCCAAGTAGATATGACGACCATTGACATATTGAGGAAAGCCAGAGTTAGCAAAGGCAGAGATCGGTCGCTCGACAGTGGCTCCCATCTGACGAACCACAGCCAACATATCATGAGGACCAGAACCGCAATTCGCACCAACAACATCAGCACCATAGCCACTGCCAAGTCGTGCCATCTCATCCAGTTCACGTGAGACCTGAGCACCGTCAAGACCTTCGCGAGTGCGTCCTTCAGCAAAGAAGGTCATCTGAGCCACAACGGGTAGGCCAATCTTTTTAGCCACCGAGATCGCCAGCTTAAGCTCTGCTAGTGAAGCAAAGGTTTCAAGCAAAAAGAGATCAACACCACCATCAGCCAAGCCCTCCATCTGCTCACGAAACATCTGTTGCTGATCAGCCACACTCAGCAGGGTGTCCTGATCACAACCAACCAACGGCCCCACGGCACCAGCAATAAATAGGTCCGAATCACACCCTGCCGCCTGACGAGCCAAGCGTGCCCCAGCCGCATTAATCTGATGGACATCGGCTTCAAGGCCAATCGCCGCCAAACGGGCACGGTTAGCGGTAAAGGTATTGGTTTCAAGTAGCTGGGCCCCAGCCGCGCGATAGGCCTGATGCACCGCGGTGACCAGATGTGGATGGGTGAGATTCAAGTTCTCAAAACAGCTGTCAACCGGAACACCTTGCTCATAGAGCACGGTGCCCATGCCACCGTCGCCAATTAAAACGGTTTCTTGAATTCGAGTCAAAAACTCCGAATTAGCCACGATCTACCTCCCCAACCTCAATGTTAAATTCCAGCAGCCCGCTAGCCCACACTCTGACGCAAGGCACTAATGGCCGCCGTATAGTCGGGAGTATTAAACACCGCACTGCCGGCAACAAACACATCAGCACCCGCCGCAGCGATCTCGCCAATATTGTCCGATTTCACGCCACCATCGACTTCAATCTCAATCGAGCGCCCACTGCGTTCAACCATCTCACGCAGTTGCTTAATCTTTGGCAACATTGACGGGATAAAGCTCTGACCACCAAAGCCGGGATTAACACTCATCACTAGGATCAAATCAACTTCATCAATAATCACCTCAAGCGTCGACGCCGGCGTGGCAGGATTGATCGACACCCCGGCCTTTTTCCCTAAGCTATGAATCAACTGCACCGTACGATGAAGATGGGGAACGGCCTCCTGATGAACGGTAATTATATCCGCACCCGCGGCAGCAAAATCTGGAATATATAAATCAGGATTTTCGATCATCAGATGAACATCAAGGGGTAACTCAGTAATTTGCCGCAACGCCTTAACAACCGGCGCACCAATGGTGATATTGGGGACAAAATGACCGTCCATGACATCAACATGAATATAATCAGCCCCCGCTTGTGCTACGGTCCGAATTTCAGCACCAAGACGAGCAAAGTCAGCAGAGAGGATCGACGGAGAAATTTTAATCATGGTTCAACTCCAAGTAGAGATTGATAAGGGGGATAAATGAAAAAGGTGTCGGCAACGTCACAATCAATTTCGCCGTAACGCCGTCGCAAAAAAGCAGTCCATGCCATCGTGACGGGTTGTCAGAGTCATCAAACGGCCTTGATCGTCAAACAACTCGCGCCAATGCTCAGGCACATGAGTACGCAGGTCTTCCTGAACAAAATCGGAATTCTGATCCAAAAATCGCGCGACAACCTCGCGCGACTCTTCAGCAGTGGTGGTGCACAGCGAGTACAACAACACACCACCCGAACCAACAAGCTCAGCAGCGTGCGTCAATATCTCCCCTTGCAGCTTTGCCAAGCGAAGGACATCGGCCTCCGTCCGTCGCCAGCGCGCTTCAGGATTACGGCGTAACACACCGAGACCACTGCATGGAGCGTCCACCAGTACGCGATCAAACGTTTTCCCCGCCAACAGCGTACAGTGTTGTGTCATATCCCAAGCTTGAGTGATAATCGAAGAGCAGCCCAGTCGCACGGCACTGTCACGCACCAAATTTAGCCGCTTGGGATGAAGATCCATCGCCATAATTTCAGCTTGATTATCCGTTAGCGCAGCCAAGTGGGTCGTTTTCCCCCCCGGCGCAGCGCAGACATCAAGCAATTTCTCTCCAGCCTTGGGGTTCAACAGATGAGCAATGAGCATACTCGCCTCATCTTGTACTTGATACAGCTCTAAATCGGCACCACTAAGTTGACGCAAGCCACCACGTTCCACCTTCACCCCCTCGGGGGCAAAGCGGGTCGGTGTGGCAACAACATCCAACTCAGCAAGCTTTTGGATAAAGGATTCACGATCTGTTTTCAGCAAATTAACACGTACAGTGGTCGGCGGCACCAGAGACACAGCCTCAGCAAGAGCTGACGCTTCCTCCATGCCAAACTCAGCTAACCAACGGCTAGCCAACCATGCGGGCAATGACTGTTTATGGGTCAACCAACCAACAGGGTCCCGGTCTTTTTGGGGCCACTTAACCCGCTCAGGCTCACGCAAGCAGGAGCGCAGAATGCCATTCACAAGCCCTGTCACCCGCTCCAAGCCCATCTGTCGTGCCAGTTCAACGGTACTATGCACAGCGGCACGTTGTGGAATCTTATCCAAATAAAAAATCTGATAAACACCTAAGCGTAACAAGCATAGAGCTTGAGGTTCCAACTTCGCTAACGTCTGCCGGCAATAGGCATCGAGGATATAATCAAGACTGCCACGACGGCGCAAAACACCATAAACAAGTTCGGTTGCTAAACCGCGTTCACGTGGATCGAGGGCAGGAACGGCGTCCAACGCACTATCCAGAACAAGGTCAGAGTAGCCCCCCTCTTCAACGCGACATAACACTTGAAATGCAATGGAACGAGCATCCTTCGCTACAATTGTTTTCTTTTTAGCCACAGCTTAAAACCTCGCTAACGCAGTTCACAACAAAGCGGGAGCATGCTTCACACGCCCCCGCCATGATATTCAATTAGTAAAAATGATCACGATCCAACGTGATCAATTAGGCCATCTCTTCTAAACGACGAACCCGCTCATCCATCGGTGGATGGGTCGAAAACAGACTTTGCAATCCCTTACCACTCAGTGGATTGACAATGAACATATGCGCCGTTGCGTCATTGACATTGGCCATCGGACGCTGACGGTTGGATGATTCAAGCTTTCGCAACGCACTGGCTAAGTAGTGAGGATTGCCACACAGTGCTGCACCGCCACGATCCGCAGCATATTCACGCGAGCGAGAAACCGCCATCTGCACCAACATAGCAGCTATTGGCGCGCAGATCATGGTGACAATCATCACGAAAATGTTGCTGCCACCCTCTTCGTCATCGCCACTTAAACCACCAAAGATCATGGCCCATTGTGCCATAGTCGCCATATACGAGATCGCACCAGCGATAGTTGCCGCAATGGAACCAATCAAAATATCACGGTGCTTGACGTGAGCCATCTCATGCGCCATGACGCCCATCAACTCATCGCGACTAAGAATTCCCATAATCCCCTCTGTTGCCGCAACAACAGCATGTTGTGGATTTCGCCCCGTGGCAAAAGCATTAGGGGTTGATTCAGGAATCATAAACACTTTTGGCATCACTAATTGATTACGCTGACACAACTCCTGAACGACATCGTACAAAACACCGCTGGTTACCTCATGTCCTTTGTACATGCGTAGGACAATTTTATCGGAGAACCAGTAGGAACCGATATTCATCACGGCAGCCATCACCAGAGCAAAGATTGCCCCTGTTTGGCCACCTAAAATACCACCAAACACCATCAACAAAATGGTCATCAAGGCCATTAAGCCCACTGTTTTTGCATTATTCAACATGTGTCACATACCCTCTATTATCATGCTTATTTTACTATTTAAGTGATAAACCACTATCACACCCATACCCAAACAATCGCCAACTATTGATTTACCAGCTAAATATAGGGAGAGTCCACCTGTTTTTCAAGGGGCAAACAACAGGTTAGCAACTGTGCAGATCAACCTCTTTAAATTATGAAACACCAAGCAAAGTGCCAATTTCCAACGAGCGACCACGAACAAAATCCGCAGCACTTAAACGCTTTTTACCGGGCAACTGGAGCCCATTGACCTTAAGTGCCCCTTGACCGCAGGCAACAATAACACCATCAGCATCAGCACGAAGTATCGTACCGGGCCGCCCTTCACCATCACACAAGCGGGTGTCAGCAATTTTCAACGTTTGCCCGTCAAGGGTGGTATACGCGGCAGGCCACGGATCAAGACCGCGCACCAGATTATGAATGGTCGTGGCATCCTGAGTCCAATCGACACAACCATCCTCTTTCTTCATCATCGAAGCATAAGTGCTCAGACTGTCATCCTGCACCTCACGGCTCAAGGTCCCGGCACACAACCGGGCTAAGGTTTCCGCCATCGCCTCACGGCCCAACAAAGCAAGACGATCATGCAACTGTCCTGCTGTTTCTTGAGGAAAGATTGACAACGAGCGTTTAACCAGCATATCACCGGTATCAAGGCCAATATCCATCATCATGGTTGTCACACCGGCAACCTCATCGCCATCAATAATCATCTTATTGATGGGAGCCGCCCCACGATGGCGCGGCAACAGTGAGGCGTGAACATTGATACAACCATGCTTGGGCAGATCCAGCACACTTTGTGGTAAAATTTGGCCGTAAGCGACCACCACAATAAGGTCCGGCTTCAATGCTGCTAATTCGGCGACCGCCTGCTCATCACGTAAGCGGCGCGGTTGAAACACCGGGATATCATGCTGCAATGCCAACTCTTTCACGGGCGGTGCAGCCATCTTTTTGCCACGCCCCTTCGGACGGTCAGGCTGCGTATACACACCGACAAGATCAAGCCCTGCTTCGATTAAACCCTCAAAGGTAGCTAGTGAAAAATCGGGAGTCCCCATAAATACGGTACGAATATTTTTTGTCTCAATCACAACTGCTCCTGCTGTTGTTCCATAATTTTTTGATATTTTTTACGAAAGATCCCTTTTTTCAGCGATGACAAGCGATCGACGAAAAGCTTGCCATCGAGATGATCAATCTCATGTTGAAAACAGATAGCTAACAACCCTTCGGCATTAAACTCGATCACTTCGCCTTGTAGGTTCTGAAAACGGACTCGCACCCGCTCACTACGCTTAATGCATGCATAATAATCAGGAACCGACAAGCAGCCCTCCTCCTCATACGATTCGCCATCACGCTCAATGATTTCAGGGTTCACCGCAACAACGAGCTTGGGATCCTCTTTGTCACCACAATCGATGACGACCAAACGCTTGAGTACTGCCACTTGAGGCGCAGCTAAACCAACGCCTGGCGCGGCATACATGGTCTCAACCATATTGGCCGCTAAAGTACGTAAGTCCGCATCAAATTCGGTCACTGGAACCGACGTTTCAGTGAGAACAACTTCTGGATAGTGTTGTATCTGTAACAGTGCCATGATTTTCGCTTCCCTTTAAGACTAACCTTGCATTGCCAAACATTACGCCATAAATCCTAACATGATAGAACCAGAGCGTCCGCAAGTCAATGTTCTGCTGACAAAGAAAAAGGGGAAACCCATTTCTGGTTCCCCCTTTTCTCATCTTTTTACTATTCTAGCAAAATTCTATTCGCGTCGTTCACGGTTTAGCGTTACGCGACAACAACACGGATCTTGTCGCTCACAGTGCCCTGTAAGCTTTTCTGGACAAAGCTTAAGGTTCCGGCAACACTACCGGCACAGCCCTTACAGGATCCTTGATACTTGATATGAACATGAACAAGACCATCGTCACCCGGACAAACATCGTCGAGCTCAACGCCACCACCATCACCCGCTAGGGCAGGGCGAACGTATTGATCCAAGGACTGCTCGATCGCCCTAATCTGCTTAACAATGGACAGCGTCAAAAAATCATCCACCACCACACCGTCGGGATTATTCTCATGCTCTATTTCGCCACGCACACGTGCCAAAATATCAACAAGATAATGCTCACGTTTTTCGTGGCCACCCGGTTCGATGCAGGATTTACAAAACGCACCCGCCTTAGTGTAATCGGCAATCTCTTCCACCGTAGTGAGATCATTGATCCGGATCGCATCTTCAACCATCTGCAACGATACCCGTGCACACTCACAAACAATATCTTTTTCCTGCAACGTTGCCACATCAACATTACGATAGATGGCTGTCGCCTGCTTAATTACTTCATAAGCCATAACACTACAGTGCATCTTTTGTGGCGGCACGGCAGCCTCATCCTCAGTATCACGCAGAGCTTTTTCGACATCAAGATTAGTGATTTTCGTCGCTTCTTCAACGGTTTTACCAATACACATCTCGGCCATCATATCCGTTGAGGCAATGGCTGTTCCGCAACCAAACGACTTAAATTTTGCCGCCTTAATCACTTCATCATCATTACCAACGATCCAGAACAATCGAACCGTATCGCCACAGGATTCAGCACCCTCGTTAGCAATTATCAACCGACCATTCAATGCCTGAGCATCCTCTTCAGTCAACTCACCAAAATGGCGTGGGTTATTCATCCGTTCGGCAACTTTCTCCGAATATTGCTCCCAAAGAGAACCGCCAATTAAATCATTTTTAGCCATAACTTAAATACTCCTATCAAACAGTCGCCGCAGCAAAACTGTAAATCATTAATGATGGTCTAACAAAAACAAAATAGATGGCTAAGCAAAAATTTCGTCCCCCAAGGCGTAGTGGTTGTTCAAGGGTGAAGGCATACATGTTGTATGTCAAAGTCTTGAACAAACGCTGCAACGCAGGTGGGCGGACTTTTTGCGACGCCATCATTAATACGCTGTTGACAGCTGACGCAAGCGAACGATTGCCTTATTTGCTACCTCAATGGTTCGATCAATCTCATGCTCGGTAGTAAAGCGTGACAAACTAAACCGTACCCCGGTATGAGCTAACTCTTTGTCGGCACCAATAGCAGTAAGAATAGGGCTGGCCTCCAACGATTCTGAAGCGCAAGCACTCCCTGTTGATGCAGCAATACCATGCTCGTTGAGGTCCCAAATCATCGCCTCACCCTCGACACCACGAATACTGATGTAGAGAGTATTCGGCGTGCGTAGCTCACGGTCACCAACAACCATAACATCATCGTTTTTCAGTAGGGCATCTTCCAACTTATTGCGCAGTCGGCGGACCTCTTTATCTTCAAAGTCAAGGCTTTCAACTGCAATTTCCATCGCCTTGCCCATGCCAACCATACCCGCAACATCTACGGTTCCAGCGCGGTGGCCGCCCATCTGCTCACCACCATGCAACAACGGTGGCAAACTTGCCCCCTTACGAATATACAAACCACCGACCCCTTTCGGGCCATGAAACTTGTGCGCACTAAAGGTCAAGTAATCGATGGGAACATCACGCAAGTCAACATCGATCTTGCCAATCGCCTGAACCGCATCGGTATGAAAGTAAACCCCTTTTTCTTTGCAGGTTTCAGCGATCTCTTTAATCGGCAAAATCAAACCCGTCTCGTTGTTGGCCCACATAACAGAGACCAGCGCTGTTTTGTCGTTAATGGCCTCTTTCACCATATCAGCGGTAATCATACCATCGCGGTCGGGAGCAAGATAGGTCACCTTCACACCCTGAGTCTCTAAAAATCGGCACGCTTCGCGCACACAAGGGTGTTCTAACTGCGTAGTGACCAAAGACTTTTTACGAGTATCCTTAAGAAGATTAAAATACATCCCCATGATGACGGTGTTGTTGCCTTCAGTGGCACAAGAGTTAATGATGATATCATCCTCATCCCGCGCGCCAATGCCTGAATACATCTGCTCCATCGCCTGATGAAGATACGGGCGCACTTCAATACCGTATGAATGCAACGAGTTTGGGTTGCCGTACATTTGGCAATAAAAAGGATCCATCGCTTCACGTACCCGAGGATCAACCAGTGTCGTAGCATTGTTATCGAGATAAATTCGTTCCATAAGTTCCTACCTTATTTAATTAATAAACAGCGTGTTTGAACCACGCCGTTGTGATCGACTTAAAATATAACCAATCTGGTTTAGATTGTATCTAATAGCTGACTNNGTTCTACACCATTCCCCTTGGCATCCTTGCCACGGTAACCATCACCATCCTACAGAGTCAGTTGCTTGTTCAAACCTTTACCGCTCGCATACGACACCATACGACCGCCCAAATCCAACGTAACGACCTCATCCGCTACCGAGAGACTGATTGCTTGCTGCGGATAACGGGCCTTCCAGACATTTGCTAAGCAGATCGCACGTTCAACCCCATCACCACGTTGAAAGTTCCACACTTCATCGGGTTGAGCGAGACGGCCAACAGAATAGATTGATTCCGATTCCATCGCCGCAAAACAATCAATAAGCGCTTCATCACTCAACGACTGAGTCCCAACAATCGACACGGGGTTTCGCTCGACAGCGGCCTTCATAAACGGTGACCAGTCGCAACAATTCATATCACGGCTGGCGTAAAAAGCAAGATCAACAACCACATTATCTTGCCTCAGTGTCGCCAATTGAGCGACAACTTCACTGCGATCCATATCAGCAGTTAAAACAATCGGTGCAACCTCTTTCACTTGCTTTTCAGACTGCTGTGGTAACCGAGGTTGAATTTGAATGAAAGCGCGTATCTTTTGTATCAATTGACACGCTTGGTGTTGCTTACAATCAAACTCATCCATCAACTTATGCTGCATCTCCTCCTGATTTAAATCGACGTGAGGATGTTGCTTAAAAAATTGTTCAAACTTGGATAATGGCATCCGACCTTCGAGAGGTTCATGATGAAAGTCGTAGGCATCGATAGAATCCAACAACTTTTCACGAGTATTGTTGCTGACTTTAAACGCACTACCATTCTCATAACTGTACACTTTTTCAGCAGCGATCCAGCGTGGCTTACCGTGACGCATATGCTTAATTTGAAAACAACTTTGCAGGTCGCTATTTTCGCGCAAGAAGTTACATAAAACTTCTAAATCGAGATCTATCTTCAGATACGCTGTCACCTTATCGCTAAAACGACTATACGCAGCAGCGTCAATACTTGCTTCAGAATACACCGAGTGGATACTGCCACTACAGTGAGCAACCATCGTTACTTGTTCATTGCGTAATGCGCGTTGCGCGCGTGCCGAGAGTTCTGTGCCGTTAAACCACATATTTTGAGTGACAATACGGCGATTGTTGGTCACCACCCCACCCTTTACATCAACAAAATTTTGCGAATGCAGAGGGGTTGCCATAAGGAAGATATCTTCAAGGGGAATGCCGCAGACAACAAACAATGCCGCAGCGTAAAGCGTTGACAACGACACACACTCTCCCGCGCCATTGCGATAGCCCTCACGATGACAAAAAGCATCCATCGCTTCAACGGTTTCCGTTTTCCAGTACGGGATAATGTCACCCTCATACTTATCCAGCCCGAAGTGTTTGCGGATATCCATGTCAAAATAATACTGATCGCCAGTGTAACCAAACAACGCATTACTTTGGGCAATTATTTCAGGATCCATCACCGAACCAAAGCGAGCTATTTCGGTATCCTTACTGGTTAATCCCCATGAATCTAAATCGAGATTAAAATCGTAATGATCCATAATATACTGCTTAAGACGCAACACCCGACGATACGGGTTAAGCTTATCCATTTTGGCGAACCAAGGATCATCGCGCCATGACCAAACCACTGGCGACATAATATTGGCAAGCACTAAACTATAGAGGAGATCAGGATAGATAAAAATTTCCATGTCGGAGAGAGTGATCGCCGATGAATACTTATCCAACTGCTCTTCGGGGAGAGTTTCTGCTAAATTTAAGGTATTTTCTGTTGTATTTTTCATGCGGGCACTGTATCGCTAACAAACCCGATTGGCAACCATTTAGGTCAAGATT
>MAXR01000038.1 GCA_001751155.1 Desulfuromonadales bacterium C00003068
CTGTATTTGTATGGGCGCCAGTGTTGGTAATGCCACAGGTTTAAATAAAGTGCTTTCTGGGCCAGACAAACAAAAAGTTGTCGGTGTTATTGGCGATTCAACCTTCCTCCATACGGGCATTAATGGCCTGATGGATATGGTTTACAATAACTCTACAGCAACGTTGATTATTCTCGATAACAGCATCACTGCTATGACAGGGCGACAAGAGAATCCTTCCTCTGGCTTCACCCTCAATGGTGAAAAAAGTAAAAAGATTGATTTGGAGCTATTGTGTCGCAGTGTTGGTGTTGAACATGTACGCAAGGTTAATCCTTGGGATCTTGACGCAACACGCGCTGTTATTAAAGAGGAGATGGATCGCGAAGCTCCTTCTGTCGTCATAACTGAAGCACCGTGTATTTTAATCAAGCGCGATGTTGGTCAGCGTAAAACGCCTCTTATGATTGATCCAGATAAGTGTACTGGCTGCAAGGCCTGCCTTAAGATTGGCTGTCCGGCGATTGAGTGGCAACCTGATGAAGGTGAACGCGGTAAAGCTGTCGTTAACGAACTGCTGTGTGTCGGCTGTACAATCTGTGATCAACTCTGTAAATTTGATGCCTATAAATTGGTAAGTAGTGAGGTGAAGAATGGCTAGCGTGACAAATGTACTTTTAGCAGGTGTTGGTGGGCAGGGAATTCTTCTGGCAAGTGAAGTGTTGTCTGAGGTATTAATGCTCGCTGGATATGATGTGAAAAAGAATGAAATTCACGGTATGTCACAACGGGGCGGAAGTGTTACATCGCATGTACGCTTTGGCGAAAAAGTCAACTCACCGATCATTCCTGAAGGTGAAGCAGATATTCTTTTTGGCTTTGAACTACTTGAAACTTACCGTTATCTGCCATTGTTAAAAGCGCACGGCAAGGTTGTTGTTAACCGTCACCGCATTATGCCGCCATCAGTGGCGACAGGTATGGAACGTTACCCTGAGCAACTGGAAGAGTTGATCATTTCGGCTGTTGATGAAAGTCTTGTTGTTGATGGACTCGAGTTAGCTATGTCAGCAGGGAACCCTCGCACTGTCAATACCGTTTTACTTGGTGCGTTATCCAATATGCTTGATATTGATGAGAACTTATGGCAGCAAGCTTTAACTAAAATGGTTCCCAGCAAGTTTTTAGCAGAAAACTTGAAAGCTTTTGAGTTAGGTCGCGCTCAATAGTAATATTGATCGGGTAAAGGGGTATTTAATGATCTGGAATGATGACTTCGAAACGTTGCCGCGTGAAGCAATTGAGGCGTTACAATTCAAGCGTTTGAAACAAACACTTGAGCGTGTTTACGCAACGGTTCCGTTTTATCAGAATATGTTTAAGCAGGCGGGGTTAACCCCAGCAGATATTCGTTCTCTTGATGACTTACGCAAGATACCATTTACCTACAAACAGGATATGCGGGATAATTATCCGTATGGATTGTTTGCCGTTCCTTTAGATCAAATTGTTCGGATTCATGCTTCGTCTGGAACAACAGGTAAACCGACTGTTGTTGGCTATACCAAGCGCGACATTGATATGTGGTCTGAGTTGATGGCCAGGTCCTTTGCTGCCGCAGGAGCAACAAGTACCGATGTGATCCATAATTCCTATGGCTATGGCTTGTTTACCGGTGGCTTAGGGGCTCACTATGGTGCTGAACGCCTTGGCGCATCGGTTATTCCGATGTCGGGCGGTAATACCAAAAAGCAGATGTTGATCATGAAGGACTTTGGCTCAACCGTGATCACCTGCACCCCATCTTACAGCCTGTATCTTGCTGAAGCACTTGCTGAGGAGGGGATAGATCCTAGTGAGTTAAAGTTACGCGTGGGGATCCTTGGTGCTGAACCTTGGAGTGAGGCGATGCGGGCTGAGATTGAAGCGAAGCTCGGCATCAAAGCCATTGATATCTATGGCCTCTCTGAGATCCTTGGACCTGGTGTTGCTATCGAGTGTATTGAAGCTCAAAATGGTCTGCATATTTGGGAGGATCACTTTATCCCTGAGATTATTGATCCTGCTACGGGTGAGGTGTTGCCTTACGGTGAAAAAGGGGAGTTGGTGATCACCACGATCACTAAAGAGGGGATACCGATGATTCGCTATCGCACTCGTGATATCACCCGAATACTGCCTGAACCTTGCATCTGTGGCCGAACTCATGTCCGGTTAGAACGCTTAAGCGGTCGTACCGATGACATGCTGATTATTCGTGGTGTCAATGTGTTCCCATCGCAAATTGAAAGTGTTTTATGTAATATTGACGGTGTAGAGCCTCACTATCAGCTTATTGTTGATCGTGATGGCAACCTTGATACACTTGAAGTTCAAGTTGAGGTCAACGAACAGGTCTTTTCTGATGAGATTAAAGTGATGCAGGCTTTGAATAATGAGATCAGGAAGCAAATTAAGGACCTCCTTGGTATCACATGTAAAATTCGCTTAGTTGAGCCAAAAACCATCACTCGAAGTGAAGGGAAAGCTCAGCGGGTTATTGATCGTCGATAGACGTAATTCTATGTTCTAATCAATTGGGGGAAGCGATGAAAGTAGAACAAATCTCAATTTTTATCGAGAATAAGTCCGGCCGCTTAGCTGAAGTAACGCAAGCTCTCGGTGATAGTAACGTAAATATTCGAGCCTTATCTTTAGCGGACACCTCAGATTTTGGTATTTTACGTCTGATTGTTGATAAAACAGATCTCGCCAAAGATGCCTTAAAAGAGCGTGGTTTTACTGTTAACAAAACAGTTGTTGTTGCTGTTGAAGTTCCAGACCATCCAGCTGGCTTGGCGAGTATTCTAACCATCCTCGATACGGGAACGGTTAATGTTGAATATATGTACGCATTTGTCGAACGTTGTGGCGGTAATGCGGTGATCATTTTCAGATTTGATGACCCTGAAGCAGCTATCGAAATTTTGACAAAAAATAACATCAATGTTCTCGAAGGGGAGCGGGTCTACGGTATGTAACCTGCCGTTGCGGAAGCGGATCAATGAAACAATCAGCCACTACAGCTATATGGGATCGTGACAACGAGTGTATGCCCCGCGAACAATTGGAAACATTGCAATTGCAACGGCTGCAACAAACGTTGGAACGGGTAAATGTCCACGTCCCTTGTTATAAAAGTAAGTTTTCAGCTCTGCAAATATCACCGAGCGATGTCAAAACTCTTGAGGATTTAGCCAAGCTTCCTTTTACAACTAAGGAAGATCTGCGCTTGAACTATCCGTATGGCATGTTTGCTGTACCGATGCGCGATGTGGTGCGTATTCATTCGTCATCCGGCACCACAGGTAAACCCACGGTTGTTGGTTATACGCGTAACGACTTGAATACTTGGACGCAACTTGCGGCGCGGTTTATGACCGCTGCTGGAGTCACCCCTGATGATATTGTCCACATCGCCTTTGGTTATGGCTTGTTTACTGGTGCGTTCGGTCTTCACTATGGTGCCGAGGAGATTGGTGCATCGGTCATCCCCATGTCAAGTGGTAATACCGACAAGCAGATTATGATTATGCAGGATTATCTCTCCAGTGCGTTAGTTTGTACGCCATCTTATGCGTTGACACTTGCTGACCGCATGGAAAAGCAGGGAATTGATCCTCACCGATTATCTCTCAAGGTTGGTTTGTTTGGCGGGGAACCGTGGAGCGAGGAGATGAGGCGTGAAATTGAAAAACGTCTCGGCGTTGTCGCAACGGATAACTATGGTCTTTCTGAGGTGATGGGGCCAGGTGTTGCCGGTGAATGTCAACACCAGTGTGGTATGCACATATTTGAAGACCATTTTATCGCTGAAATTATTGACCCTGAAACGGGAGAGGTGTTGCCCCGTGGTTCAATTGGAGAGCTGGTTCTAACAAGTATCACCAAGGAAGCCTTTCCAATTATCCGTTATCGTACTCGTGATATTACTCGTCTCGAGTATGACACCTGTGCCTGTGGCCGCACCCATGTTCGTATGATGAAAACAATGGGTCGCTCCGATGATATGTTAATCATCAAAGGGGTTAACGTCTTTCCAACGCAAATTGAAGAAGTGCTGTTTCAGGTTGAAGGATGCGAACCACATTATCAACTTGTGGTTGAGCGTACCGGCACGATGGACACTCTCGAAGTTCAAGTTGAGGTCAACGAGAGAATCTTCTTTGATGAAATGAAAAAACAGCGTGCTTTTGTTGATAAATTAGAAAAACGATTATTGTCTACACTTGGTGTTGGCGCACGGGTAAAATTGGTCGAACCTTCGACGATTACGCGTCACGAAGGAAAAGCAAAAAGGGTAATTGATAAACGACAATAGTGATATAATTCCCTTGACTTCAATAGGTAAATACTAGACAATCCGCTTCGTTGTTTGTCGGGGCGTAGCGCAGCCTGGTAGCGCACGTGCATGGGGTGCACGGGGTCGGAGGTTCAAATCCTCTCGCCCCGACCATAAATAACGAAATTTCACGGGGAGTTGACATGAATTGTCAGCTCCCCGTTTTTTTTAATAATTTTGATCATTCTGCCTATGTTTTGTTATATTGCTGGCGCAGTCATGCAAGCTGTAGCAGCCTTCACATTGTTTCAAAGGGGTTAGGTAGAGCCTGTTGTTCAGGGGTTCGTAATAATCCATCGGCGCGCACAACTGAACTATTAAAACAAGTATTTTCAGGTCGTTAGTTTGTTTATATTGCTCAGTGTTAACACTACNNGAGCTGACATGAATTGTCAGCTCCCCGTTTTTTTTGGAAATAATTTCGATCATTTTGTTCATATTTTGTTAGAATCACATGGTTGAAATCTATCAATTTATAATTTTTATCATGGAGACCCAAATGAAGTCCTCAATTACACGAGCTCTATTGTTTTTGTTGATCCTGTCTTTAACTGGTTGTGCTGCCGATGGTTCCTTTGATACTCAAAAAGCCTTATCTGTCGGTGGCGGAGTCTACCAAGCGACAACTCTTTCAGAGCAAAGTGTTAAACAGACTGCAACGCTTGCCGCTGTTGAATTAGATAAGCAAACACCTGTTGCGTCAAAGACTAATCCGTACGCCGTTCGCTTAAGAAAAATGACACAAAATATACAACAATACGATGGTCTTACCTTAAATTTTAAGGTCTATCTAGCAGACGATGTTAATGCCTTCGCTATGGCCGATGGTACGGTACGCGTTTATTCCGGAATTTTAGATGCTATGCCAGATGATCAAGTGTTTGCTGTAATTGGCCACGAAATTGGCCATGTTAAGTTGAAGCATAGTTATAAACAAATGCGGGAAAACATCCTTGCTAACACAGCATTTCAAGCTGCAGCAGCCGTAAATGGAACGGTTGCGTCTCTTACATCGTCTCAAATAGGTCAAATTGGCAAAGCTGCAGTCCAAGCTCACTTTTCTCAATCGGATGAATTGGAGGCGGATCACTATGCAGTAAACATGTTGTCATCACTTAAAAAAGATCCTCATGCCATGAAAAGGGCAATTGAAACCCTCGAACAGTTGCATGGTGCAGGAGGTGGATTTTTAAGCTCCCACCCCTCAAATCCTAAGCGAATTGAACAGATTGAAAAAGATATTGCGGATTTACGTTAAGACACTTGTTGATTGGAGACTGCTATGATGCGTACGTACCTTTGTATTTCGTGCCGTATTTTTTCCGTATTTGTATTGCTGCTACTGGTTTCATGTGTTGATGTTCAAAATAACTCGCAATTAAGTGGCCTATTGAGCTCTTTGGGTACATCTGGCTCAGGGGGGCTTGATGAGTCAACCGTTGCCTCAGGGCTACGACAGGCTCTTGAGGTCGGTAGTTCTAGGGCGAGTGAGTTTGCTTCGAGTCCGGATGGGTTTCTTGCCAATGATCAAATTAGGATTCCACTGCCCGATAAACTACAAGGGGTTGCCGACACGTTACGTACTGTTGGTTTAGGATCACAGGTGGATCTGTTTGAAGTTAAGATGAATCGCGCCGCTGAGTCTGCAGCTGCCGAAGCGAAACCTGTATTTATCAGCGCCGTTAAAGAGATGACGCTTACCGATGCTATGGGAATTCTTAGAGGTTCCGATACCGCGGCAACCGATTATTTTCGCTCTAAAACATCCATAACCCTGCAGCAAAAATTTAAACCTGTTGTGCGTAGCAAAATGCAAGAAGTTGGTGTATATGGCCTGTATAATCAGCTCATCTCTACCTATAATTCCCTGCCTCTGGTAAAAAAAACTAACTTTGATCTTGAGGATTATTTAACAACAAAAACACAAGATGGATTATTTTCTCTTTTGGCTATCGAGGAAGAAAAGATTCGGAACAATCCATCGGCGCGCACAACTGAACTATTAAAACAAGTATTTTCAAGCCGTTAGTTTGTTTATATTGCTCAGTGTTAACACTACCACTTACGTTATTTCGCCTAATGAGTAATAAGAATCAACACAGAAATTTAAATTTTCGTTCCGTATCAGGTTGTTTCTATTCCTGTTATACGTCTCATGGATAGATTTGTTTAAGTTGGTCTATTCTTTGCTTACAGTATATTGAGTTGGCACAGGCTCAACACCATTTATTGGGAGATATTATGGCTAAAATTTTAGTAGCAGATGATAGTAAAACAGAGCTGGCGTTTTTGTTGAGTGCTCTCAACGGCACAGGTCACGACATTGTAACTGCAGTAGATGGTAAAGAAGCTGAGGAAAAAGCTAAAGCAGAGCCTTTTGATCTCATTATACTTGATGTGATTATGCCTAACAAAAACGGTTTTCAAGTCTGTCGTTCCCTTAAAAGAGATCCCGCATTTAAGGATATTCCTATTATTCTGACAACGTCTAAGTCGGGTGATAGCGATAAGTTTTGGGGCAAAAAACAAGGTGCAGATGAGTATATCACCAAACCATATGAACCCGTTGAGATCCTTTTGGCGGTTAAGAAACACCTTGGAGGCGCTTAGTGGATATCGCTTCTGTTTTTAAACGTTATGCAATGGAGGGGACAGGGCAGTTAGCACTTAAATTTGCTGATTTACCACATCTTTGTAAAATTGCTATAGAAGATGGAGAAGCCGTTTTTATTAAATTGGGGCTCCTGTCTCCCGAGGAAACCCTACAGGCCATTCGTGATAAAACCCTTTTGGAAGCAAATTTCATTCAAGGATTTAAACCACGTAAACGGTTGCCGCAACCTATCACTGAACAGTTGATTGGTTTCGAATCAGAGTCTTCAAATTCATCTCTTACGTCTTCAGCAGAATCGTCGTCGATCTCTTCTGGACGGTTTGTCTCAGCACAAAATATCTCTATTATGATTAATCACTATGTCGACATTGTTGGCCCCTTAGGTGTTGTTATGATGGAAAACTATGTGAAAGCACTTGGTTATACCCAAGGACAACAGATGGACTCTAATAGTTATAATGACTTACTTGATAAATTGCTTATAGATTTACCCGAAGGGGTAAAGGCTGAGTTCATCATAAAACATAAATAAAGTATATTTTGGTACGTTTGATCAAATTTTATAAAATTGTCGGAGGGCTAAATGTTCAAAAATATGTCAATTCGTAAAAGAATTGTTGTGATGCTGGCAGTTGTATATGTCATATCTCTTGCTCTAGTTGTTGCTGGCGGAAGTTATTTCCTGAAGCGTGATGTTGTTCGTGAAGCACAACAAAAAACGGATCTTTTTGCTTCAGTTATGTCGAATTCAGCACGGTATTTACATAATGTCATTCGACCTAAAGCTGAGGAACTTGTTTCTGAAGATGCGTATTTCCCTGAGGGTGGCGTAGGTGTCTTGATGCTTACTGAGGTCGCCCGCTATATTCAAGAAGATTATCCAGAATATATTTTTCGTTTTGCTTCTCCAAATCCACTCAACCCTGAAAGCCTTTCTAATGAGTTAGAGGATCAGGTTATTAGTGCTTTTGAAGAAGGGGAGTATGAGACTTGGAAAGGCTTTGCTAAGCGTGATGGTATTGAATTCTATGCGGTGGCAAAACCCTTAGTAGCGGGTTCTAGTTGTATTGGTTGTCATGACACCCCTGATGTTGCTCACCCTAGTCAGGTTGAAGAATATGGGACTCGGTCAGGGTATGGCTATCTTGAAGGTGATGTCGTTGGGGCGCGTTTCATCTATGTTCCTATTGCTGTCATTCAACAACAGGCGATGAAGCGTATTGCATATTTTTCAGGGGCTTTTAGTATTTTCTTCTTACTTGTTCTTTTTGCTGTTGACCGTTTTGTTGTCAGTAGTGTTGTGAAACCTATTGAGCATATTGTTGAAGTTGCGGAAGAAATTAGTCGCGGCAAGCTTGAATGTGAGTTTGATGTGAAAACAAATGATGAAATAAAGTTGCTCGCTGATGCCTTCGATCGCATGAAGGTTTCATTGGCTAAGGCAATGGATATTCTGCGCCAGTAGTTGTTTGAACATACACGTTAGGTGAGGTAGTGAAATGACAACAAAAAACAATAAAATCCTAGTAGTTGATGATTCACCAACAGTACGACGGCTTGTTGAACTCGTATTGTCACAACATGGTTACGAGGTTATTAGTGCTGAAGATGGTGAACAAGGTCTTATAAAGGCCAGAGAACATGTGCCGGCAGCGGTGCTTGTTGATTTTGTTATGCCACGTATGAATGGCCATATGTTTTGTAAGGCTCTTCGTGAAGATGACAACCTTAAGGATATTCCTATTATCCTCATTTCATCTAAAAGTGAAGTGGTTGGTCAGGCGTTTGAAGAGAGCTTTGGTATCGTTCATTTTTTCACAAAGCCCTTTGAACCAGAAGATTTGATTGAAAAAGTCAATGAAGTGATGAATCCAGTTACAGAGGATGTGGCTGAGGCGAATGCAGAAAGCACTGCTACACCGTCAGGGTCGCTTTCATCAATTGACAATGTTGATCAATTTCTCGATTCGATTAATGATCGTTTTGATAAAGTTGTCCGTAAGTATTTTCAAAAAGATTTTCCCGTACTGATGAAAAATGTTATGGCTGACACCTTGCGAGAATCAGGCTTGGTGAAACATCAAACATTGATTATGACAGGTGACTTAACTCGAATGTCATTGCCTGAAGCTCTTTGTTTTTGCGCTTCGACACGTCAAACTGGTCGTTTGTCAATCTTCTCTGATGATACGTTTGCAGAAATCTTCATTGAGTCGGGTAACTTTGTGTTTGCCACAGCAAGTCAGAAAGGAAAGCATAAATTTCTGACCGATCTAATTTGACAAGACTATCGTTTGGTTTGCGATCAGCAAAGTTTACAGAAGGTTGTTGAGGAGGCACGTTCAAAAAATATTCCTATCGGCCGAGCTCTTGTTGACCAAGGTATTATCTCTGATGACGATTTAATGTTTTACTTACAGCAACATGCTCAAGATGCTCTTGATACCGCTCTTTCAACCCATACAGGGAATTTCTTCCTCGAAAAAGATGATCTACCTTTTAATTTAGAAGACATTAAATTTCGTATCCCAATGTATACCGTATTGTTGAAAGGTGTGCGAGGTCAGCGATTAATGTCAACCTTCTTAGATGACTCATTGATTATCACTCGTATGCCGCAGTGTGCTGAGGCAGCACAGCAGGGTATCCTTGAAGATGATGAGCAGGGCTTGATGTTGCTTCTCGATGGCGCTCGAACATTGAAAGATGTTTGTCAGGAAAGCTCACTCGAAGAAAGTGCGGTTCGGTGTGCGTGTCAGGTGCTGTATCAATCTGGACTGGCGACGATTAAATAAAAATTTATAGGGACTTACCCTGTAAGTAAGGATAATTAAATGGCAGGTCTTCAGGACAGCTTGCTTCCAATATTTATCGAAGAGACTGAAGAGGGCTTATCGCTTATCCAAAATTTAATTTTGGCTGACAACGATGTAGTCATTTCCGCTGAGGTGTTGGAGGAAGCGAGACGAGCAGCTCACACAATTAAGGGTACTGCAGGACTCGTAAAGCGTATGCGTTCAAGTGCTATTGCAAAGGTACTTGAAGAGTTTCTCGATGGTTTTAATGTTGCGGGAGATACTTTATCAACAGACGACACAGAAAAAGTTAGGCAATGGCATTCGCAACTCGTTGAATTGCTTCAGTATGCACGTGACGGTCAGCCGGAACCTGAATTGAATGATCCTTCTTCAGAGATTGGTTCTGGACATTCAGCAGAGGGTAGTTATAGCGATGACTTGATTAATGATTTCGCCTTGCCATTTATGATGAAACTTCATCAGGCAAATGAGCACTTTGATGAGACGGTAAAGCCAGTTTGTTGCCGTTTTTACCTCGGTGGACGACAATATTTTATCTTAATAGAAGATGTTGTTGAGATTTCAGAAAGTCAAGAGATCACTTTTTTACCGTATGGACCTGCGTATGTTTCAGGATTAATTAGTTTACGTGGCGATGTTATCCCCGTAATTGACCTTGCGGCATTAGAAGGGCGAAATAACGCTTTTCCTAATCCTTATTTTTTAGTTGTTGTTCGTTGTGGCTCTGACCTTATGGCTTTTGTAAGTGATTCCCTGCCAAATCTTAATATCAAGACAGCGGGCCATAAGATTGATGTGAGTACGTTTCTGGAGCAACACAGCGTAAAGGCTTCATAATGGAGATACCTGAATCAGCAAGAGAAATTTTTTACGAGGAAGCCGATGAGCACCTCGGGATTTTGGAGGCAGGTTTACTCCAATTGGAAGAGGATGATTCAGCGGATTTCGATATTGAGCTTGTCGATAAACTATTTCGCTCTGCACACACACTTAAGGGCGCATCGGCACTACTCAAATATAATACGATTAGTGAGATTGCCCATGAATTAGAAAACTTACTTGAGAGTTTTAAGGTTCAAACAATTGAGATGACGCCACCATTGCTTGATGCCATGTTGTCGGCGCTTGATACCATGCGTAATCTTCTACAAATGACGCATCTTCCCGATTATGAGAAATCATCTATTCTCTATGGTCTTCAGGCGTGTCAAATGCTTCAATCTGCGCAATCTGGAGAGTATAGCGAAGTCTCGTCAGAATTAACTGAAGTTGGATCCCCTCAGCAGTTTAGTAATAGTGTTAAAGTTGGCGTTGATAAAATCGATGAATTGATGAATATCATCGGTGAAATGACGATTACCAAGACACACCTTCTTGAACAGCTTGGATCTTTTGAAACAATGAAAGAGGAGATCGACTTTGCTCGTGAGCGTTTAATTCGTGAGGTTGCTGGTTTTTCCGATCGTTATGAATATACAAATCCTGAAGAAAATTCCGATGAAAACAGTGAGTCTATTATTTCAGACTTTGAAGAGCTAGAATTTGACCGCTATGATGAATTAAATCTGTTTTCACGTAAACTTCAAGAAATTAGTAATGATATCAATGAAGCCGTTATTTCTATCCGGAGTTTTTTTGGTGAAGTAAGTGTCGACGTTGAATCCATCGACCGTATGACCTCTGAGATGAAAGAACGTTTTTCTGAGATTCGTACCTTGCCTGTTGACCATCTTTATCAACGTTTTAAAAGATCAATCCGTAACCTTTCTCGTGATGCAAATAAACAGGTTGATTTGCGTTTAGAGGGTGGCGATACACGCTTAGGCCGAACGATCATTGATGGTCTCTTTGATCCTTTGTTACATGTCTTGCGTAACGCCGTGGCGCACGGTATAGAAGATCCTGAACAAAGGCGCTCATTAGGTAAACCTGAGGCTGGGACAATTAAAATTTCGACTGTCCGTCGAGGTAATTTTGCCACCATCACCATTGCTGATGATGGTGGGGGATTAAAGTTTGATTCAATCAGACAAAAAGCGTTGGATTTAGGTTGGATTAACAGCGACGATAAAATCGAGCAGCAACAGTATATCGACATGATTTTTCGTCCCGGTTTTAGTACTAAGACTGAGGTCGATGACACCTCGGGTCGTGGTGTCGGTATGGACGTTGTTCTTGATCGCCTTTCGGATTTAAACGGAACGATTGATGTTAAAACAACAGAGGGGCAGGGGACTGAATTCATTCTTCAAATTCCTCTTTCACTCATTATTATCAATGTTATTCAGTTCCGTTTGGCTAAGCAGTTATTTGTTCTTCCATCCTCTCTTATTGAGGAAATACAAGAGGTTGGAACGCTACAGATTGTTGATGAGCATGTTGTTCGGCAGGGTGAACGTTACCGTATTGTAGACTTGAATGCTAAATTCAATCTTCCTGCGAGTGACAAAACACGACAGTGTGTCCTTTTTGTGCGCACGTTGGGTTCCCGTTTAGGTCTGATGGTTGAAGAGATTGTTAGTCAAGAAGACACGGTTATTCGTCCCTTTGGGCAATTGCTTTATGATATGCCGTGTTTTTCAGGAACCAGTGTTTCAGGTGGTGGTGCTGTACGTCTGGTACTGAATCCAGCACGTTTAATGCAGGTGGTTGATCAAGAACTAACCCATGTCAACGTCGAAACACCAACTGCTGCGGTAGCTCAAGGGCCGCGCCCTCGTGTTTTGGTTGTTGATGATTCGTTGAGTGTTCGTAAGTATGCGTCACTTCTTCTTGAAGCGAACGGTGTTGAAGTTCTGACGGCAATCAATGGACAGGACGCGCTCACTGTTTTGGAAGACGAGAGTGTTGATCTGGTTCTGAGTGATCTTGAAATGCCAGTTATGCACGGTTATGAATTGTTGACCGAGATAAAACGCCGTGTGACTTTAAGGAATATTCCAGTTGTAATGATTACATCACGATCAGGAAAGCAGCATCAAGAAAAAGCGTTTAGTCTTGGTGCTGTCGGTTATTTAGTTAAGCCATTTGATGAAGATGCACTTGTTAATGTAATTCGTGAGCACACACTTTATACACTCTAAAAGCTGTCGGTTTTGACATCAGGGGAGGCCGTTCCATTATGGCAAAAAAAGTAGCAAACATTTTAAGCATTAAGAAAATTACCGGTCGAAGCGTAACATCGTTGTCGTTACTTGTTTTGATCGCCATTGGTCTGTGTGTTGCAACGTATATTTACTTGACGCAGCAGGCACAACAACATATGGAACAAAATGTTTCTTTTTTGAATAAAACGCATCAATTAACTCGGAGCATGTCTCATCTTCAAGTTCTTGAAGGGAACATGACCGTTGCCGCATTAAACGGACAAAGTGACATCATTGAGATACGTTCTGAAAAATTATTAGACCATCTTTCCTCTATGGCAGATCTGATGGATGAATTCCTGGATATGACAGCGAAGGGGCGCCACGAAATCAAGAAGGTTTCTAATATTACTTATGAGATTTTCGCTGATATTTCAGTTGAGATTGAAGAGCTGTCAGATAGTTTGATCGATGGTGGCAATATCACTTCGAGTCTTGGAACATATTCTAAGTTTAATCAGGATATCTCTGAATTCAATTCAAATATTGTACAATTGCAAAAACTTTATTCAAATGTGATGACTCAACAATCAAGGCTGACAGATCAAAACCAAATTTTTTATGGGGCAATGGCAGCGTGCATTGTTCTACTTATCATCTTTGTATTATTTGCAAAACGTTGGAATAATCGATTGGTTGTTTCTTCATCGCAACTTCGTGGTGGTATTGAACGGGTAAATAATGGTGATTATTCCGCAATTGTTTTGACTGCAAAAGATGAAATTGGCGCAACCTCAGTGCTGTTCAATGAGATGGTTGAACGTTATAAAGATGCGATTATTGCTGAGTCTGAACGAGAAGAGACTCAGAACAACCTCATCGGTTTCCTTGAGGTTGTTAGTGAGGCAGCTGATGGTGACTTAACGATGAAGGCGCCTGTTACGGCTGATGCCTTTGGTTCAATTGCTGATGCCTACAATCTTATGGTTGAATGCTTATCCGATCTATTGATGGACACAAAGCTTAATGCTAATAACGTTGGTGAGCAATCTCGTCGATTGATTCAAATTTTTGAGGACATGGAGATGGGGGCCGAAACGCAGTCGTCCCAGGTTGAAATAGCAACTCAGATTGTTCAACGATCTGAAGTTGCTGCGAAGGAAATTTCAGAGAAAGCCATGCTTGCCCAACAGACTTCAAGTCTAGTTGATGAGGTTACTGGTAAGGGTAGTGAGCTTGTATCCAATAATATTGAAGGGATGCAATTGATCCGTGTAACGGTTCAGGTCATTAATAAGAAGATGAAGTCGCTATCTGAGCGACTCCTTGAGATTGGTACAATATCCCAGCTTATTTCAGAGATTGCTACTCGGACAACTATTCTAGCGATGAATGCCTCAATCGAAGCATCTAGGGCTGGTGAACAGGGACGTGGTTTTCTGGTTATCTCTGATGAGATCAAGCGACTTGCCGACAAATCAGCAGAAGCGACAAAGCAGATTAGTGGTGTTGTTAAGTCGATTCAAAGTGAAGCGAATGAAGTAACCGCCTCACTTGAAGAGGAAACAAAAACAGTTGAGATACAAGCTAAGTTAGCGCAAGACACAGGACAATCCTTTACTGAAATCCAGAAAGCAATCAGCCAATCAAAATCTGTTGTTACTGAGATTAGTGCACTGTCGAACCAACAGCTAGAGATGACGCGTAATGTTGAGTCATCTATGAAAAAAGTATCCGAAATTTCTGAGTTAACTCTGCAGCAAGTTAAAAGTTCAGCCGCGATTACAACGGGTCTCTCGGAACAATCGACTGAGCTGCTTAATTCAGTTGATACCTTCCGTCTGCCAGAAGATCAGTAATCTAACCCTCAAATAGGAGCAATCTGATATGCAAAAAGTTTTATCGATTCTAGTCACTGTTTTATTGGTGATCTCATTTTCAAGCACTGTCATGGCTGCGGGAAATTGGCGAAAAGGGAAAAAAGTTTTTAAGGCCGAATGTATGAACTGCCATAAGCGTGGCGGTGAGGCAAAACGCATTAAGCTGAACAAAAAGACTAAAGCAGGTTGGACCAAGTTCTTTAGTTCGGGCTATGAGGCTGACCACGCTGCACTATGGAGCGATTTGAGCGACGAACAGAGAGAACATCTGATTAAGTATTTTCATAAATATGCAAAAGATGACAAGGCAACTCACCTTGGTTGCGGTTAAATTATCGTAAATCTAATGACAATAAAACCCGCTTTACGCGGGTTTTATTGTCATTAGATGAGTTTAGTTATTCGCTGGCACTCACGTCTGCTTCAACAACGAAACGCTTAATTTTACGTGTTGTGGTCTTGGGGAATTCATCATCACGAATAATGAATTTCTTGACTCGCTTGTAGTCAGCTAATTGTTTACCTATTGCAAGCACCTCTTTACGAATCAAGATCTCAATCTCTTTTGTTTCCAATGGCTCAAGACCTTGTTCTTGGGTATGGCAATCAATCCTCTCTTGATCTGGATATATTTGAGCATGAACTTCCTCAGCAGCGGGGCCTACTTTGTGTCCATAAACCATGACTTCTTGGATGAAGGGGCTGCTCAGCAGTTCATTCTCGATCTCTTCAGGATAAACATTTTTTCCATTAGGGGTAACAATTAGGTTTTTAACGCGACCACAGATACTTAAATAGCCATCCGCATCAAATTTCCCCATATCACCTGTATGATACCAGCCATCGCGAAGAACTTCTTTTGTGGCTGTCTCATTTTTATAATAGCCCTTCATCACGTTGGGCCCTTTGCAGAGTATCTCTCCAATACCTTCTTCATTTTTGTCTTTAATCTTGACCTGCACAGAGGGTAGGGGCTTACCAACGGTGCCTAAGCGCGTTCCGCCAGGTTGTTCTGCGGTGATGACGGGTGCCGTTTCTGTAATGCCATAACCTTGATAAATTGTTGTACCAAACTCTCTAAACTTGGCGGCAACAACGGGATCAAGAGCTGCACCTCCACTAACAAAGGTTGTTCCCGCGCCTAGTGATTCACGAATTTTCTTCTCAACTACCTTACGGGCAACAGGAAGAGAATAGAGAGTTTTGGAAACTCTCTTGCTGTTGATGTTGCGCATGATTCGATCAAGAAAAATTCGATATACAGCAGGGACCCCGAGGAGGAAAGTTGGCTTAACTTCAGTTAAGTTTTCACCGAGCTTTTTCAGTGATTCGGCAAAGGAGACTGTTCCGCCGAGGGTGAGTGGCAACAGAATGCCACAGACCTGTTCAAAAATATGGTTGATTGGCAAGAAGGATAGGGTGTGAATAGAATCATTCAATTGAAAATGTGGGATTAAGTCTTTTATGTTCGAAGTGATGTTGCTGTGGGTAAGAATCGCCCCTTTGGAGCGCCCTGTTGTTCCAGAGGTATATAGAATGATCGCTATATCTTCAGGTGTAATGTCAACGGGGTCGGGTAGACAATTTCCAACAAAGGATTTATAGGAAAGTAGAACCTTTTTTTTGCGAGCTTCCTTGATCAGGTTTGCGGTTGGCGAAAATAGGTCAGGATTGTCATCGCTGGCAAGGTCTTCTGTTGTCATGAGGTTGTGCGCTCGATTTGCTAATGCTTCGAGTGATGCGGCTTTTGCGCGTGGAATCTTCAATTCATTGACGAGTTGGTGCCATTCAGTGATTAGATCACCAATAATAGTGAATGCTTCTGAATCCTTTGGGAAAAGGTCTTCACTGTTATCCATCACAATGATGTGGGCCAACTTTGGCAACCCTAGTTTTAGCTCTAAAAGTGTTTCAACATAGGTTTGAGTGGTGAAAATCGTTACGATGTCACTGTCACGTAGGACATGGCGTAATTCGTTTTGCTTTAGTTCTTTATCAATTGGGACGGCAACTGATCCTGTCTTGAGGATTGCAAAATAAGTTGTGAGCCATCGATTAGATGAGGAAGACAGTAACGCAATGTTACTACCTCTCTTTACATTAAGTTGTTGTAGTCCGGTCGCAGCTAGGTCAGAATCACGCCAAAGATCAGCATACGATAAGCTCGTCCATCTTTTTTTTCGTTTTTCACGTAATGCAATTCGATTTGGATGATTCTGACAACTTGATTTAAGTAACTCTATAATGGTACTCACTGGCGACCTCGTAGGTAATAAATAAAGGTTAGTAATTTAAATGCTGAAGAAGCGAAAATCAAATTTATAGTTGTCGAGCTACCTTTAGCAAGAACTAAATACTGTTTATAGTTTGTTTGTTGGTTTTTGTTTGTTGCTGATTTATTAAATGCTTGATTTAGTTGAATCTCTTTTTTTGATTGATACGTAAAGCAGCATAAATATAGGGGTTGACAGGGTAATTCCTTTTCGGTATAACTCTTCTGTCGCAGCACATAGGCACGTAGCTCAGCGGGAGAGCACCACCCTGACACGGTGGGGGTCGGCGGTTCGACACCGCCCGTGCCTACCATTTTAAAATGGCTGTATGTTGAAGATTTAAAAGGCATCCCGTGGATGTCTTTTTGCGTATATGGAGTATATGGAGCTTAGTTATGGCGAACATTACAATTGAATTGCCTGATGGATCTAAACGTGAATACGAACCAGGGGTTTCCTGTCTAGAAATTGCCCAATCTATTGGTGAGGGATTAGCGCGTCAAACTGTTGCGGCTCGTATCAATGGTGAACTATGCGATGCGACACAATCCGTTGAATCTGATGCTAAGGTTGAATTGATTACCCTGTCTAGCCCCGAGGGTTTGGATGTTTATCGCCATACTACTGCACACTTAATGGCTCATGCCGTGAAAGAAATTTACGGTAAGGATGTTCAGGTTACGATTGGTCCATCTATTCAGAATGGCTTTTATTACGATTTCCATTGTGAAACTCATACGTTTACTCCCGAGGACTTTGATAAAATCGAATCCCGTATGAAGGAATTGATTAAGCAAAACCTCCCCATTGAGCGTTCCGAAATGAATACCGCTGATGCCATCGCTTTATTTAAAGAGATGGGGGAAAATTTTAAGGTCGAATTGATTGAAGATCTTGGCGTTGAGTCAGTTTCTATATATCGTCAGGGTGACTTTGCTGACCTGTGCCGTGGCCCCCATTTGCCATCTACAGGAAAAATTAAGGCCTTTAAGCTAACCAGCGTTGCGGGAGCCTATTGGCGTGGAGACGAAAATCGTGAGATGCTACAGCGTCTTTATGCAACGGCATTTCCTGACAAAAAACAACTTAAAGCTCACCTTGCTCGCTTAGAAGAGGCACGAAAGCGTGACCATCGCAAACTGGGTCGCGAACTCGACCTATTCTCATTTAATGAAGAAGCCGGCGCTGGGCTTGTTATTTGGCACCCAAAGGGTGCTATGTTGCGAACAATTCTAGAAGACTTTGAACGCCGTGAGCATTTGCGTCGTGGTTACGATTTGGTTCAAGGACCTCAAATTCTTCGCACTGACCTGTGGAAGACCTCGGGTCACTATGAAAATTATCGGGAAAATATGTACTTCACTGAGGTTGAAGGGCAGGGCTTTGGTTTGAAACCAATGAACTGTCTTGCTCACATGTTGATCTATAAGAGCAAGTTGCGCTCTTATCGAGATCTTCCTCAGCGATATTTCGAATTAGGCACAGTGCATCGTCATGAAAAGTCGGGTGTATTGCACGGTTTGACTCGCGTGCGAGGCTTTACTCAGGATGATGCTCATATCCTCTGCGCTCCAGATCAGTTAGACGATGAAATTAAGAATGTTCTCCGTTTTATTCAAGATGTCATGGCTATTTTTGATTTTGAGTTTGAAATGGAACTTTCTACTCGACCTGAAAAGTCGATCGGCAGTGATCAGGATTGGGACAGTGCTACTACAGCATTGACGAACGCCCTAGAAGATTCTGGTCTCCCCTTTGACGTTAATGAGGGCGATGGCGCATTTTATGGGCCGAAGATCGACATTAAGCTAAAGGACGCTCTTGACAGGTATTGGCAATGTGCTACTATTCAGTGCGATTTTACTTTACCTGAGCGTTTCGAGTTAAATTATATTGGCTCAGATGGTGAAAAACATCGTCCCGTTATGATTCATCGCGTTATCCTTGGTTCTATTGAGCGTTTTATTGGTATTCTCATTGAGCATTATGCAGGTTTGTTTCCATTGTGGATTTCACCTGTGCAAGCAATCGTGATCAATGTAACGGATAATCAGTTAGATTATGCAAAACAGGTAACAGCTGATCTTCTTGATGCTGGTATTCGAGTACAGTCCGACTTGCGTAATGAAAAACTTGGTTTCAAAATTCGCGAAGCTCAATTACAAAAGATTCCTTATATGTTGGTGATCGGCGATAAAGAGATGGAAAGCTCCACACTGACTCCTAGATTTAGGACAGGTGATAATCTCCAAGCGATGAGCGTAGATCAGTTTAGTCAATTTGTTTTGGAAGAATGTAAGAAATATAATTAGGAGGTGGCACCATAGCTAAGCAAGAAACAAACATTAATCGTGCAATTCGTGCGAAAGAGGTACGTGTTGTAGACGATGCTGGTGAGCAGCTAGGTGTCATGCTTTTGCAGGATGCGTTATCGGCTGCTGTTGATCGCGGACTTGATCTGGTGGAAGTTTCACCATCGGCCAAGCCACCTGTGTGCCGTATCATGGATTACGGTAAATTTAAATATCAGCAACAGAAACGTGTCGCTGAAGCTAAAAAGAAAACCGCACGCGTTGAACTTAAGGAAGTGAAGTTACGGCCTAAAACCGAAATTCATGACTTTAAAGTTAAAGTTAAAAATGTGCGACGTTTTATTGATGCTGGCAACAAGGTTAAAGTAACAATCATGTTCCGTGGTCGCGAAGTAACTCACCCCGAGTTTGGTCGTGACTTATTGAAACGCGTTGCTGAAGACGTGAAGGATATTGGTGTCGTTGAGTTTTTTCCAAGTATGCAAGGTCGTTTTATGCATATGGTAATGGCTCCTATTAAAAAGTAGAAATGTCATACCTTGTGGATGACAGCATAAAAAAAGAGAAATGAAGGAGATTGGGAATGCCCAAGATTAAAACTAACCGTGGTGCTGCAAAGCGCTTCCGTAAGACAGGCACAGGAAAGATTAGCCGAAACAAAGCGTTTACTAGTCACATTTTGACCAAGAAAACTACAAAACGTAAGCGTGATCTGCGTAAAGGTGCGATTGTTTGTGCCGCAGATCATAAAAATATCAGTTGCCTGATCCCTTACATGTAAGGTTCATGCAACTCGGCTTTAAGTCCGAGAACTGTGGGGAATTTTGTCTCCCCCTTCAGATCCGGCAATGCAGATATTGTTATGAATATTTGCATTTATTTTAACATTGTAAGGAGAACAAGATGCCGAGAGTAAAAAGAGGTTTTAAAGCGAGACGTAGACGTAATAAAGTATTAAAGCTTGCAAAAGGTTATCGTGGCGCACGGAGTAAATTATTTCGTAGTGCAACAGAAGCCGTTGACCGGGCTCTAAATTACGCCTATCGTGATCGTCGTGTTAAAAAGCGTGATTTCCGTGCACTTTGGATCGCTCGTATTAATGCGGCAGCACGTTTAGACGGAGTAAGCTATAGCCGTCTTATCTTTGGTTTGAAAAAAGCTGAAATCGCACTTGACCGGAAAGTTTTGGCAGAAATTGCCGTAACTGACCCTGCAGCATTCAGTGCTGTGGTCGAAAAAGTAAAAGCGCACATTCAGTAGGAACACCAAAAGAGATGAGGTTTTTCCTCATCTCTTTTTTTACGTTTAATTTCGCTTGTTTTAAAATAAGTGTGAATATTATTTTGCAATGATTAGTTGATGGAAGCCTTATGGCTTCCATCACTTGTTTATAGCACGTGCTTTATTGCGTGGTGTTAGGGGTCGTTATGAAGGAAAAACTTGAATTGATGTTGGTTTCGGCTATCGAAGCTATGAAGAATGCCACCGATGAAGCGATGCTTCAAGAAATTCGTGTTAGTTATTTAGGCAAGAAGGGGCAACTAACATCAATCATGAAAGGCATGGGTAGTCTTTCTAACGAAGAAAGACCGATTGTTGGTGCTGTTGCTAACCGCGTAAAAGATCAAGTCTCTGAGACGTTTGAAGAACAACTGAAAAGCATAAAATCAAGCGTTATGGCGTCACGCCTTTCTCATGAGAAAATTGATGTAACATTACCAGGCCGCATCAAAACTCTTGGTACTAAGCACCCCGTAACACTCGTGACTGAAGAGCTGATTGAGATTTTTTCATCATTGGGTTTTTGTGTTGCCGAAGGACCGGAAGTAGAGCAAGATTTTTATAATTTTGAAGCACTTAACATTCCAAAAGATCATCCTGCACGTGATATGCAAGATACTTTCTATATCAATGATGATGTGGTGTTAAGAACCCATACTTCACCCGTTCAGATTCGATCAATGCTTAAACAAAAGCCCCCTTTACGCATCATTGCACCTGGTACGGTTTACCGTCGTGACTCAGACATAACTCATAGTCCCATGTTTCATCAAATTGAAGGTTTTATGGTTGATGAAAACATCACATTCGGTGACTTGAAAGGGATACTGACAACTTTCATTCATGAATGTTTTGGCAAGAAAGTTGGTGTGAGATTTAGACCATCATTCTTCCCGTTCACTGAACCGAGTGCAGAAGTTGATATTCAATGTGTTATCTGTGGTGGAAAAGGGTGTCGTGTTTGTAAAAATTCAGGCTGGTTAGAAATACTTGGTAGTGGAATGATTGATCCTGAAGTATTTAAATCGGTTGAGTACGACTCTGAGCGATATAGTGGTTTTGCCTTTGGTATGGGGCTAGAACGCATCGCGATGCTAAAATATGGCGTGAATGATTTACGTTTGTTTTTCGAAAATGATGTTCGATTTTTACGCCAATTTTAAATGTTCTTATTGATATATTAAGCCATGAGTCTGTCTCCCGTAACTCGACTGTGTTTGAGTTAATGCAATAATAAAGGAACTATGTAAATGATTGTCACCTATAACTGGTTAAAAGAATTTGTCGATTTTGATCTCGATTCAGACCAACTTTCACATCAACTAACGATGGCAGGTCTCGAAGTTGATTTCATGGAAAAGCTTGGTGCGAACCTAGACTCTGTTATTGTTGCCAAACTCGAATCTGTTGAGCCTCACCCTGAAGCAGATCGTTTAACATTGTGTCAGGTTAATACGGGTAGCGATGTGATTCCTGTCGTATGTGGTGCAACAAATCATAAGAGTGGTGATTTGATTGCTCTGGCGCAGGTTGGTTCAGTTTTGCCAGGTGATTTTAAAATTAAAAAATCTAAAATTCGTGGTGCTGAATCACGAGGAATGCTTTGTTCTGAAAAAGAATTAGGTTTAGCAGAAGAAGCTGAAGGGATTTTGATACTACCTCAAGATTTAGTGTTGGGAACCCCTGTTTTTAATGCGCTAGGCTTGAAAGATGTTCGTTACGAAATTGGATTAACTCCTAATAGGGCTGATTGTCTAAGTGTTGCTGGGGTCGCTCGTGAGGTTGGAGCTTTTGTTAATAATAAGATCCAACTACCAACATCTGGTTTAATTCAAGAAGGTGATACGTCTATTGATTCTAAAACTTCGGTAACGATCGAAGACCCGACAGGCTGTCCACGTTATATGGCCCGCTTGATTGAAGGGGTAACCATCGCACCATCACCGAAATGGTTGGTTCAGCGTCTCGAATCTATCGGTATGCGTTCAATCAACAATGTTGTCGATGTCACCAATTATGTCCTGATGGAACTTGGTCACCCTTTACATGCTTTTGATTTTAATCAACTGCGTGGCAAAAAGATTGTTGTTAAACGTGCTGATGAAGGAAGTGAATTCGTAACGCTTGATGAACAAACGCGCCAATTAAAATCAAGTGATATTGTTATTTGTGATAGCGAAGGTCCTATCGCGTTAGCTGGCGTCATGGGTGGTGAGAATTCAGAAGTTCAAGACACCACGGTAGATATCTTACTTGAAAGTGCATATTTTGATCCTATTTCAGTAAGAAGAACGAGCAAGCGTTTAGGCATTCACACTGAAGCGTCGCATCGATTTGAACGTGGAGCTGATGTTGATATTGTTTCTATTGCACTGGATCGTGCAATTTCACTGATTCAGGAACTCGCTGGTGGAACTGTTGCTGCTGGCCAAATTGATAATTATCCACAGCCCTTATTCAAGCGTAAGGTTTCCCTTACCCTTACTCGTACGAATAAACTACTTGGTTTGAATTTAGGTCTTAATGATATTGAATTGCTATTGAATTCAATTGAACTGGATACTGAACATTCAGATATTAATGGCGAAAAGGCTCTTGTTGCGACAATCCCCATGTCACGACATGATCTCGAGCGAGAAGTTGATTTAATTGAAGAGATTGCTCGTCTGAATGGCTATGACAATATCCCTGTTACTATGCCTGTTAGTCGTGTTGTACGTAGAGCAAAAGATCAACGTCAGTTGATGACTTGCGCGTTGCGTGATGCGATGGTGACACAAGGATTTAGTGAGATTATTAATTATTCCTTCACTTCACCGTCAGCATGGAATAAGATCAATCTCAGTGATGATGATGCGCGAAGAAATACCATTAAAGTACTGAATCCGCTAACTGAAGAGCAATCGATAATGCGAACGAGCCTGGTTCCTGCAATGCTTGAAACGGTTGCTAGAAATCTTTCATATCGAAGTAATGATCTAAGTTTGTTTGAGCTTCGTCCTGTGTTTGCAGTCCAAGACGAAGAGGTTCAACCTATTGAATCTTTACGTCTTTGTGCTGCAATTACGGGTAAGAGAGAGATAGAGGGTTGGTCTCAATCTGATTCAGATGTTGATTATTATGATTTGAAAGGTACTGTTGAATCGGTATGCCAGCAGTTGAACATTTCAGCTCTACGAGCTGAGCTTGACGGACAACAACCGTATTTACACCCAGGAAAGTCGTGTCGTCTTTATCATGATAAAATTTTGCTAGGTGTCATGGGCGAGATCCATCCACAAGTTCAAGAAAATTACGATATTGATCAACCCGTATATCTGGTAGAGCTTGATGTTGCAGCACTTCAAACAACAAAAAAGATTGAGAAATCGTTCAAACCTATTTCTCGTTTCCCTGATAGCTATCGAGACAGTGCCTTTTTGGTTGATGAAGATGTTAGTGCACAACAGTTGTTTGAGATCCTAGCAAAAGTTAAAGTAAAAAATCTGGATGACGTAACGCTTTTTGACATGTACAGTGGCAAAGGTGTTCCTGAAGGCAAAAAAAGTTTAGCAATCAGGGTTCGTTACCGTTCGATGGATAAGACATTTACTGATGATGAGATCAATGCAATGCATGCTAAGATAGTAAAGTCTTTACAGAAAAATTTAGGAGCTGAAATCAGATAGCTCTTGCAGCGTTAAAATGGCTGTGTTATAAACCGTTTAAAATCAACGTTCTATCTAAGTTATTAAGTTATGGAGGTATTATGACAAAAGCGGATCTTGTGGAAAATGTATATTATAAGACAGGATTTTCTAAGAAGGAGTCCGCTGAAATTGTCGAATCGGTCTTTGAGTTAATCAAAGATACCCTCGAAAGTGGCGATAAAATAAAAATTGCAGGTTTTGGTAACTTTGTTGTTAAGCAAAAAGCAACGAGAAGAGGCCGGAATCCACAGACCGGTGAAGAGATTGAGATTAGTTCACGTAAGATCTTGACCTTTAAGCCAAGCCAAGTTTTGAAAGTTGCAATCAACGAGGAGGATTAACCGTCCTCCTCGTTAGTCCATAATCCTATGAATATAGAAATTCCCGATAAGCTATTTTTTAAAATAGGTGAGGTTGCATCGATTACAGGTGTTAAACCTCATGTTCTGCGTTATTGGGAATCTGAATTTGGTAATTTTTCCCCTTCTAAAAGTCGAACTAAACAGCGTCAATATCAAAAAAAAGATATTGAGTTAGTCTTAACCTTAAAAGATCTTCTTTACACTCAAGGCTTTACAATCGCTGGTGCTCGTAAAGCGGTTCGTTCATCAAAAAAAAATCAGAATTCAAAGAAGTCATCCCAGAATAATCATGAACTTTTATTAGATGTACGCGAAGAATTGCGTTCATTACGTTCGTTTCTAAATTAATTTATAAAACCCTTTGCAGAAATGATGAACGATGGATTATTCAATTGCACGCCGTCGTATGGTTGCGCAGCATGTTGTTGCCCGTGGAATCACCGATAAGAAGATCATTAGTGTGATGGAAGAGGTCCCACGTCATCTATTTGTTGAGGAAGCCCTACAGGGGCAAGCCTACACAGATTATGCATTACCTATTGGTGAAAAGCAGACCATCTCGCAACCCTTTATTGTCGCTGCGATGACTGAAGCCCTTACTTTACAGCAGGATGATCGAGTCTTGGAAGTTGGTACAGGATCGGGCTATCAGGCCGCGATTTTATCTAGGTTAGTTTCACATGTGTTTAGTGTTGAACGGATCGTAAGTTTAGCACGAAGAGCACGTCGAATTTTAGATAGCATCCATTATTCAAATGTACATATTCATGTGTCTGATGGAAGTAATGGCTGGGCTGAACAAGCTCCTTTTGATGCAATTATCGTTACCGCTGGTGCACCTGAGGTGCCGCAGAATTACCTAGATCAACTTACGATTGGCGGTCGGCTAGTTATTCCTGTCGGAAATGGGAATTCACAGGTGTTAAAACGTATTATTCGGACTGCTGATCAGACTTTTTCTGAAGAGGATCTTCTTGATTGTCGATTTGTGCCATTGATTGGTGAACATGGTTGGAGCGAAAAAGGGTGTTAAAGGCTTTTCGCCAACTATACGATTGGGTTCTTCACTGGGCAAAAACACCTTTTGCCGTTCCAGCTCTTTTTTTTCTAGCCTTCGCTGAATCTTCTTTTTTTCCAATCCCACCAGATGTCTTACTCTTAGCCTTGGGACTGTCACTGCCGTTAAAAGTTTTTCGTTTTGCGGCCATCTGCACATTTGGTTCTGTTTTGGGTGGTATTGTAGGTTACGGCATAGGCTATAGCTTATGGGAACTAAGTTCTGTTTGGTTTTATCAATGGGTTCCTGGTTTTTCTCGCGAAGGTTTTAATTCCATTCAAGCACTTTTTAGCCAGTATAATTTTTGGTTCGTGTTTGCTGCTGGCTTTACGCCTATTCCATACAAAATCATTACAATTGGTGCTGGAGTTTTTAACGTTAGTTTTCCCATCTTTGTTATTGCTTCTGCGGTGAGCCGTGGCATGCGGTTTTATCTTATTGCGCTTATTGTTTATCGCTATGGGGATCAAGCACGCAAAATTATTGATAAAAATTTTAATGTTATAACTTCGCTATTTGCTTTATTATTAATAGGTGGTTTTTTAGTAGTTCGTTTTATTCTTTGATTGAAACTATTCATGGAAGTTGTGGATGATTCGAATAATTTATTTTTTAGTCATTTTACTCACCATTTCACACGTTGGTTGCGCGCCCAGAGGTGTTCACCATGTTGTTCAACCAGGTCAAACGCTTTACCGAATCAGTAAAACGTATCACGTTCCTGTCGAGCGAATTATTTCATCAAACAGAATTAAAGATTCTTCGAAAATCAAGGTGGGACAACCATTATGGATTCCAGGCGTTAGTCAAACAAAAACTGTATCTGTAGTCCCTAAACCCTCAATTAAAAAAGTTACTTCAAGAAAAAAAGTTAGTCTCACCAAAGCGACCCCTGTACCTTCAGTAATTAAAAAATCTCTACCCCCAGTTTCCCACAAAAAAGGTCAGTTATTATGGCCAATAAAAGGGAAGGTTGTTACAGCCTTTAACTTGAAGAGTCGAACACCGAGTAAGGGGATTGATATTTCTGCAAAGGTTGGATCTCGTATCAGTAGTGCTGCGGCTGGGAAGGTTATTTATAGTGGTAACGGTATTTCTGGTTATGGGCATGTTGTTATCATTGAACATGACCATTCCCTTTTTACCGTATATGGATATAATAAAAAAATCCTTGTTACATCAGGTGCTTATGTTAATTCAGGCCAACAGATTGCTCTCGTCGGGGTCCCCCCTGGGAACAACCAGGGTTGCTTACATTTTGAAGTTTGGCGAAATAAAAAAGCAGTCAATCCTGCTTTATACTTGCCAGAATGATATGATTTTAATATGTTGATCTAATCACAAGATTGTAAGAACAGTAATATTTGCCAACGATAGGGTTAATGTATGAGCAAAGTTATTGCAAAAACAACAAAGAATAATGTTGTGGCTGGTAGCGATGATGCTATTAGATATTATCTTAAAGACATCCAGAAATCACAACTTCTTACAGCTGACGAAGAGCGCAATATTGCTCTGAAAATTGAAACAGGAGATGATCTGGCTCGAACTAAAATGATTGAGTCTAACTTACGACTTGTGGTTAAAATTTCTAAAAGGTACATGAACCGCGGTTTGCCTTTTCTTGACTTGATCGAAGAGGGCAATATGGGACTTATTAAAGCTGTTGAAAGATTTAAGGTCAGTAAAGAGTGCCGATTCTCAACGTATGCAACGTGGTGGATTAGACAATCAATTGAAAGAGCATTGGTCAATCAAAGTCGAACGATTCGTCTTCCTGTTCATATTGCTGAAAATATGAATAGAATGCTCAAGGCAACGCGTGAATCTCTAAAGCAGTTGAATCGTGAACCTTCAGATGCTGATATTGCTGATGTTATGGGTAGTAACGTTGAAGAGGTTCGTCGGTTGCAACTCTTGTTAAGAAAAACGTATTCGATAGAACATCCGTTAGGAGATGATGAAGGTTATTCTTTAATGAATACATTAGAAGATACCTCTATTGTTACTCCAACGGATCTAATTGAAAATAAAGATAAATATGTTTTTGTGAAACAATGGCTAGAGCAATTAAAAGAAAATGAACGGGAAATTTTGACCTTACGTTATGGTTTAGATGATCGTGAACCTGAAACGCTTGAAACTATTGGTAAGCGCTTTGGTGTGACTCGTGAACGAATCCGTCAAATTGAAGTGAAAAGTTTAGAAAAATTACGTACTATTATGCGCACCGAGAGTGAGAATTAATCTCGCAATATTTACCAGTAAATTAATATGGAGTAAACGTGGAAGATTTAAGGAAAATTATTCGTGACATCCCTGATTTCCCTAAAAAAGGAATTGTTTTCAAAGATATTACAACGTTACTTTCTGATGGAAAAAGTTTTCACCGCATGATCGATCTGATTGCTCATCGTTACTTAGATAAAAAAATTGATACGATTGTGGGTGTTGAAGCGCGTGGATTTATTTTAGGCGCTGCGTTAGCGTATAAATTAGGTATTGGTATTACGTTAGTCCGTAAACCTGGTAAATTACCTTATAAAACAATTAAAAAGACCTATGATCTAGAATATGGCACAGATACTTTGGAAATCCATGAAGATGCCTTTACTCCTGGCGCTCGTGTATTGATTGCAGACGATCTATTGGCGACAGGCGGAACGGTCGCTGCTGTTATTGATCTTGTCAATGAGCTGGGTGCCGAAGTTGTTGAATGTGCTTTTTTAGCGGAACTTGATTTTTTAGAGGGGCGAAAACGCTTACCTGAAAACAAAGTATTTAGCTTACTCAATTTTTGAACCAACACGTTGTTATCAAAGATAGTATAAAAAAAGCACTTAGTGGAAAACCACTAAGTGCTTGATTATTTTGGCGGCCCCGACTGGAGTCGAACCAGTGGCCTATCGCTTAGGAGGCGACCGCTCTATCCATCTGAGCTACGGGGCCAAGGTTGTTAGTTATAGCTCAATCTACACGACTGAATCAAGTAGTTTGTCTATCATTGATAAATATCCGTACCTTTAACATATGAGTAGAAATTATGACATATAATGATATTTTACGCCGTTTTCGCTATGCAGTAGATTTGAGTAATTCAGACATTCTGGAATGCTTTAATTTGATAGGGCATAGTATTTCTCCAGAACGGCTACACAGCTTTTTTAAGCGTGAAACTGAATCGGGTTATCAGGAACTTCCCGCTGAGCTGATGAATGCCTTTCTTAATGGCTTGATCATTTTTACTCGCGGCAGGAAAGAAAACGATGCGGATATCGTTCAACGTCCTCAGACACCACTAAGTAATAATGTCATCCTCAAAAAAATACGTATAGCTCTTGAATTACGTGAAGATGATATGTTGAACCTTTTAGATACCGCAGATTTTTCAATCTCACGTTCTGAACTGAGTGCATTGTTTCGTAAAAAAGGACATAAAAACTACAAAGAGTGCGGAGATCAACTGTTACGGAACTTCATTAATGGATTGACGCAGCACAATCGAATTAAACAAAACAAGGTGGATAATGATTAATCACTCACCCTATTTAGGTCCTCATTGTGTTCAGCTGACGCAATGGATTGAGTGTGCCCCATTTGAAAAACTATTAGGAATAGAGATCATCCTCGCACAAAAGGGCCAGGCAACCTTAACCATGCCGTTTCGTGCTGAATTTGCTAATGGTGGTAATTTACTCCACGGTGGAGCTTTAGTCAGCCTTGCTGATACCGCAGCAGTTATGGCTATAAAAAGTATTCTTTCTCCAGGGACTCATTTTGCC